>NZ_KB890619.1:14620-127856 GCF_000373145.1 Thermus oshimai DSM 12092 | reverse complement strand
GTAGTCCCCACGCCCGTGGGGATGGACCGGTGAACACCTACCAGGAGCCTCGGGGCTGGCTGTAGTCCCCACGCCCGTGGGGATGGACCGTACCCCATGGCTACCTGGTCACGAGCCGCACCGTAGTCCCCACGCCCGTGGGGATGGACCGGCGGTACTGCTGTGCCCCCCGAACACCCCCGCGTAGTCCCCACGCCCGTGGGGATGGACCGGTTCTGGCCCAGGATGGCGGTGGTCAGGGCGAGTAGTCCCCACGCCCGTGGGGATGGACCGGCCAAGGCCAAGGCTGAAGCCAAGCCCAAGCCGTAGTCCCCACGCCCGTGGGGATGGACCGGTTGTGCCAGGTGTTACCTGGCACAACCTGGCGTAGTCCCCACGCCCGTGGGGATGGACCGCGGGGAGGCTGGGGTAGGGGGTAGTCCAGTAGGTAGTCCCCACGCCCGTGGGGATGGACCGCTGGCCAGCACCTCTAACCCGCTGGAGGTGGTGTAGTCCCCACGCCCGTGGGGATGGACCGGAGAGGGAGCGGCAGCGGCGGGAGAAGAAGCGTAGTCCCCACGCCCGTGGGGATGGACCGGATTCCAATGAAAACCCGTGGGGGCTCCCGCGTAGTCCCCACGCCCGTGGGGATGGACCGGCCGTCCCCAGGCGCTCGTGGGCCGGGACCAGGTAGTCCCCACGCCCGTGGGGATGGACCGGTCGCTCCAGCGGGCCCTGGATAGTCAACTACGTAGTCCCCACGCCCGTGGGGATGGACCGCGTCCTCGTGTTCATGGTCCTCCTCCACGCCAGTAGTCCCCACGCCCGTGGGGATGGACCCCAAAAAACCAGCCGTGTGGCGGAAGGGTCCCCCGTAGTCCCCACGCCCGTGGGGATGGACCGTGTGATATCCTCCTCCCCGTGGCGCTGGCGCTTTTGGTGGGCTACGCCTTGGGAAGCCTCCCCTTCGCCTACTGGTTCGCCGGGCTCAGGGGGGTAGGGCCCGAGGGGCTTAGCCCCTTTCCCCGCCTCCTGGTGCTCCTTTTGGAGCTGGGCAAGGGCCTTTCCGCGGTGGCCTTGGGGGAGTTTCTCGCCCAAAACCCCCTGGGCGGGCTCCTGGGGGGGGTGGGAGCCTCCTGGGGCCAGGCCTTCTCCCCTTGGCTCCTCCTGGGGCAGGCGGGGGGCGTGGCCCCGGTTCTGGGGGTCCTTTTCGCCGTGGACCCCAGGCTTCTCCTGGGTCCTGGCCTCATCTTCCTGGGCCTCTGGGCCTGGACGAGGCGCAGGGAGCCCGCCCTTCTTGGGGCCTCCTTAAGCCTTCCCCTTTTCGCCGGGCTCTTCTGGGAAGGGCTTGGGGTGGGGTTTGGGCTCCTTACCGCCCTTCCCTGGCTCCTTCGGCTTTGGCCTCTATGGCGCGCAGGATCGCCCTGAGGTTTTCCTCAAGCTCCTCGAGGCCCCCCCGGTTCTCCAAGACCCAGTCCGCCCTCCCCGCCTTCTCCTCCTCCGGCATCTGGGCCCGCTCCCGGGCCAACACCTCCTCCCGGGAAAGCCCCGAGCGGGCCATGACCCGCTCCAGGCGGAGTTCCAGAGGGGCTTTCACCAGCAAAACCCCGTCCAGCCGCCCTTCCCAGCCCTTTTCAAAAAGAAGGGGGATTTCCAGAAAAACCACCCGCTCCCCCTCTAGCCCCTTCAGTTCCTCCTCCAAAAGGCGGCGGATCTCGGGGTGGAGGAGGGCTTCCAGCGCCTTCAGGCGCTCAGGGTCGGAGAACACCAGGCGGCCCAGGGCGCGGGTGTCCAGCTCCTCCCCCCGGAAGGCCTCGGGGAAGAGGCGCTTGAGCTCTTCTTTTTTGTTCTCCCGAGCCCTTCTCGCGAGCTCGTCCGCGTCCACCACCTTGTAGCCCCAGGCCCTAAGGAGGCGGGCCACGGTGCTCTTGCCGCTCCCGATGTTCCCCGTGAGGCCGATAATGAAGGGGTGCTTCGCCCGCTTTCTCCGCTCCACTTCCCCTTTTATACCCCCAAGGGGGCCATCCCCGTGGGGGGGGCCCTGCGGGACCTCCTCCTGGGGCGGCGCCCCAAGGACCTGGACTTCCTAGCGGAAGACCCCCTGAGGGCGGCGGAGGAGGCCCAGGCGGCCCTTTCGGGAAGCCTCTTCCCGCTGGACGAGGAAAGGGGGCAGTACCGGGTGGTGGCGGGGGGGTACACCCTGGACTTCGCGCCCCTGGAGGGGGGCCTCGAGGACGACCTCTTACGCCGGGACTACCGCCTAAACGCCCTGGCGCTCCTTAGGGGTAGGGTCTTTGGCCTACGGGGGGTGGAGGAGGACCTGAGGAGAAGGGTCCTGGTGCCCGTGCGGGAGGAAAACCTCTACGGGGACCACCTGCGAAGCCTTAGGGCTGTGCGCCTTGCCGCCAGCCTGAGCCTCGGGCTCCCCAAGGCCACGCGGGCGGCCCTGAGGCGGCACGCGGCCTTTCTCCAGGGAAACCCCCACCTCCTCCCCGCCCGGGAGCGGGTGCGGGAGGAGCTCACCCGGCTTCTCCTCTCCCCCAGGGCGGCTTTTGGGCTTGGGGTCTTGGCGGAGGTGGGCCTTTTGGAGGTGTACCTTCCCGAGCTGGCCTTCCTGGTGGGCCTGGAGCAGGGCGGGGTGCACCACCTGGACGCCTGGCGGCATACGCTTTCGGTCCTCTTCCACCTCCTTTGGCTCTGGCCGGAGGCCCCTCTCTCCGCGCGGCTCGCCGCCCTCTACCACGACGCAGGCAAGCCCCTCACCCGCCGTTTTGACCCCAAGGTGGGGCGCTTCCGCTTCCTGGGCCACGCGGAGGTGGGGGCGGAGGTGGCCCGGGCCGCCTTGGGCTTTCTGGGCTTTTCCAAGGAAGCGGTGGAGGAGGCGGCGGGGCTCATACGCCGGCACATGGACCGCCCCCCCGAGGAGAAAAAAGCCCTAAGGCGCTTTTACTTCCGCCGCCAGGCCCTCCTCCCCGCCCTCCCCTACCTGCAGGCCGCAGACCGCCTGGGGGCCAAGAAGGTGGCGGAGGAGGCCTGGGCCCTCCTTTGGGCCTACCAGGAGGCCCTGAAGACCCCCCTTCCCCAAAAGCCCCTCCTCTCCGGGGAGGAGGTCATGGCCCTTTTGGGCCTGAAGCCGGGGCCAGAGGTGGGGCGGGCCCTGGAGGCCCTCCTCGAGGCCCAGGCCCTGGGGGAGGTGGAAACCCGGGCCGAGGCGGAGGCCTTCCTCCTCGCCCGCTTCGCGCTAGGCTAAGGGGCATGAGGCTTTGCCTAAACCCACCCCAGGTGGTCCCTACGGAAGGGGGGTTTCTGCTCCTGGACCCCTACGGGGTTTTTCCGGAGCCCGTCTTTGTCACGGAGGGGGGGCTTTACCTCCTGAGGCTCCTCGAGGGGAAGACCCTGGAGGAGGTCCAGACCGAACTCCTAAAGCAGGGGGTCCTCCTCCCCAAGGAGGAGCTGGAAGGGTTCGTCAAGGCCCTAGAAGGCGCAGGCCTCCTCCTCACGGAGGAGGTGGAACGGAGGCTCAAGGAGGCGGAGGAGGAGCTCAAGCGCGAGCGCCCCATGCGCCTGGCGGGCCGCTCCTACCCCGAGGAAGGAGAGGCCGCCCGGGCCTTCCTGAGGGCCTTCCGGGCCAGCTTCCCCGGGGAAGGGCGAAGGGCCGAGGTCCTCCTCATGCCCCACCTGGAGCCCTCCCGGGTCCCCGAGGCCTACGGGGCGGCCCTGGCGAGCCTGGAGAAGACCCCGCCCCCCGAAAGGATTTACCTCCTCGGGGTGGCCCACCGGCCCCTCAAGGAGAAGGCCGCGGCCCTCCCCGTGCCCTTCGCCACCCCCTTCGGCCCCGCCGAGCCCGACCTAGAAGCCCTCCAGGCCCTGGACGCCCTCCTGCCTTTTGAGCTCTTCAACACCCCTTTAGCCTTCCGGGAGGAACACAGCCTGGAGCTTCCCCTCTTCTTCTTGAAAGGGGTCTACCCCGAGGCCAAGCTCCTCCCCCTTCTCATCGGGGAGCGGAGCCCCGAGCTCGGGGAGGCCCTTAGGGTGCTCATGGGGGAGTTCCCGGGCCTTTTGGTGCTGGCGGTGGACCTCTCCCACGTGGGGCCCCGCTTCGGGGACCGGCCCTTAGACCCCGCCCTGGCGGAGGCCGCCCGGGAAAAGGACCTGGGCTTCCTGGAGAGGCTCGCCCGGGGGGAGGCGGAAGGGGCCCTGGCCCACCTGGGGAGGAACCCCACCCGCATTGACGCGGTGGAGGTGGCGGCCACCCTCCTCCCCCTCCTAGAGGGGCGGCAGGGGGCGGTCCTGGCCTACCGGCTGGACCTCGAGGCCCCCACCCTAAGCGCCGTGGGGGCGGGGACCGTAGCCTTCTAGGAACCCCACCCAAGCTTGCGCTTCGGCGGGGGCCCTGGGTTACCTCCGCCGGGCTCGGGCGGACCCCGCCTTGGCCTTCTTTGGGGCCTCCTCGCGGTAGGGCAGGAGGTCTATTTGCCGCAGGCGGGGGTTGGCCCCGGCAATGACCACCTCCATGGGGTCCCCCAGGCGGATGCGCGCGCCCTTGGGCCCGAGGAGGGCCAGGGCCTCCTCGCTGTAGGTGAAGGGCCCTAAGGCCTCGAGGCGCACCAGCCCCTCCACCCCATTGGGCAGGCTCACGAAGGCCCCGAAGGAGGCCACCCCCGTGACCCGGCCCGAGAAGCGCTCCCCCACGTGGAGCTCGGCCCACTTGGCCATGTAGTACTTGGTGAGCTCCCGTTCCGCGGCCTCCGCCTTCCTTTCCATCTCCGAGGCGTGCTCGGCCACCTGGGGGAAGGTTTCCAGCCAGCGCGCCTTCTTGGCCGGGGTGAGGGTGCGGCGGAGGAGGGCCTTCAGGACCCGGTGGACCACGAGATCGGGGTAGCGGCGGATGGGGCTCGTGAAGTGCAGGTAGTGGGCCATGGCCAGGCCGAAGTGGCCCAGGTTCTCCGCGGCGTAGCGGGCAAGCCTAAGGGAGCGCAGGACCAGGTTGGCCACCACGGGCTCCTCGGGGCGGCCCTTGGCCTCCAGGAGCACCCGCTGGAGGGCCTTGCCCTCCACCTCCTCCGGCAGGGTGTAGCCGAGCCTTTGAAGGGCGGTCCTTAAGCGGCCGTAGGCCTCCTCCAAGGGCTCCTCGTGCACCCGAAAGAGCCCGGGGAGCCCCTTTTTCACCAGGTGCTCGGCCACGGCCCGGTTGGCAAGGAGCATGAGCTCCTCAATGAGGCTCCGGGCCTTGGGCTCCTGCTGGGGGATGAGGTGGAGCTCCCCCCCCTCCCCCACCTCCACCTTCACCTCGGGGAAGCTGAAGTCCAGGGCCCCCTCCTCCAGCCGCCTCTGCCGGAGCCTTTGGGTGAGGTGGAGGAAATGCCTTAGGTCCTCCGCCAAGAAAGCGTGCTCCTCAGGGAGGCCAAAGCCTTCCGCAAAGGCCTCCACCTCGGTGTAGGTGAGGCGGGCCACGCTGCGGATGACCCCTTCCGCGAAGCGCACCCGCTTCACCTTCAGGTCCTTGTCCAGGTGGAAGAGGACGGAAAGCACCAACCGGTCCTCCCCCGGGACCAAGGAGCAGACCCCGTTGGAAAGCCTTTCCGGGAGCATGGGGAGGACCCGGCCCGGGAGGTAGACGCTGGTCCCCCTCAGGAAGGCCTCCCGGTCCAGGGGGCTTCCCTCCTTCACGTAGTGGGAGACGTCGGCGATGTGGACCCCGATGCGGTAGCCGTCGGGAAGGACCTCGATGTGGATGGCGTCGTCAAAGTCCTTGGCGTCCACCCCGTCTATGGTGAAGACCCTGAGCGCGCGGAAGTCCTCCCGCCGCCTTAGCTCCGCCTCGGGGATGGCAAGGGGAATGGCCTCCGCCTCCTTTAAGACCTCCTCGGGGAACTCCGCCCGGAGGCCGTACTTGGCGATGACGGCCTCGGTTTCCGTCTCGGGGCTATCCCCCTCCCCCAGGTACTCCAAAAACTCCCCGTAGGGCCTTCTCTCGTAGTGGACCTGGACCACGATGCGGCTCCCCCGCTTGAGGCCGTGGAGCCCCTCGGGGTGGAGCTTGAGCTCGGGCAGGCCCGGCTCGTCGGGGATGAGGACGGCGTACCCCCTTCGGAAGTCCAGGGTGCCCACCAGGCGCTCCCGGGCCCGCCTAAGAACCCGTTCCACCACCCCCCAGGGGCGGCCGTCCCGCCCAGGGGGCATGACCCGGGCCTCCACCACATCCCCCGGCCAGGCCTCCCCCGTGTACCCCGGGGGGATGAAGAGGTCCTTCTCCCCAAGGCGCACGAAGCCGTACCCGTCCCGGTGGATCTGGATGGGCCCCTGGACGCGGTTTGGAAGGTAGTAGAGGCTCCCCTTCTTCTCCAGAAGCCCTTTGCGCACCAAGGCCTTGAGGTAGGCCTTGGCCTCGGCCTTGGGGATCCCCAGGCGGCGGAAGACCTCTTCCAGCCGGTGGGGCCGTCCCGTCCTTTTGAAAAACTCCAGTAAGGTTTCTTCCATCCTATAAGAGCCCTTCCAGGGCTTTTTCCGTGGCCTTGAGGCTTTCCTCCAGGGCGGAAAGGGCCTCGTCCACGTGTTCCTTGCCGATGATGAGGGGGGGCTCGAGGCGCACCACCTTGGGGTTGTTGAGCCCGAAGGCGGTGAGAACCCCCCTTTCGGCCAGCTCCGCCACCACCAGGGCCCCGATGTCCGCGTCCTGGAACTCCACCCCCAGCATGAGCCCCCGGCCCCGCACCTCGGCGATGAGGTGGGGGAAGGCCTCGGCCAAGCCCTTAAGCCCCTCCATCAGGTAAGCCCCCACCTCCAGGGCCCGCTGGGGCAGGTTTTCCTCCAGGGTGACCTCGATGGCCGCCAGGGCCGCCGCCGCGGCCAGGGGGTTGCCGCCGAAGGTGGAGGAGTGGTAGAGGGGGTTTTCCTTGAAGACCGAGAACACCTCAGGCCGCCCCACGCAGGCCCCGATGGGCATCACCCCACCCCCTAGGGCCTTGGCGCTGGTGAGGAGGTCCGGGGCGACCGCTTCCCATTCTACACCCCAAAGCTTCCCCGTGCGGCCTAGGCCGGTCTGCACCTCGTCAGCGATCATCAGGGCGCCCCACCTCCGGGTGAGCTCCCGCACGCCCCTCAGGTACCCTTCCGGGGGCACCCGGATCCCCCCTTCCCCCTGGACGGGCTCCACGATCACCGCGGCCACGGTCTCGTCCATGGCCTCTTCCAGGGCCTTAAGGTCCCCGTAGGGCACCACCCGCACCCCGGGAAGGAGGGGCTTGGCCGGGTCCTGGTACTGGGGCCTGGGGGTGAGGGAAAGCGCCCCCATGGTCTTCCCGTGGAACCCCCCCTCGGTGGTCACCAGGGTGGGGCGGCCCGTGTGGGCCCGGGCGAGCTTGATGGCCGCCTCCACCGCCTCCGCCCCGGAGTTGCCGAAGAAGACCATCTCCAGGCCCTCGGGGGTGATCTCCGCGAGCTTGGCGGCGAGCCTGGCGGTGGGCTCGGAGACCAGGACCCGCACGGACATGGGCATGCGGTCCAGCTGGCGCTTCACCGCCTCCACCACCTTGGGGTGGCGGTGGCCCAGGTTCAGGGTGCCGTAGAGGCCCAGGAAGTCCAGGTAGCGCTTCCCCGTGGTATCCCAGACGTAGGGCCCTTCCGCGTGGGACTCCACCCGGTCCAGGCCCGTGAAGCGGAGAAGGCCCGCAAGGCCAGGGTTCACGTGCCGCTCAAAAAGGGTGAAGGCATCGGTCATGGGCCCATTGTATAGGGCCTGAGGCGCTGTAGGATGGCCTCGGGGATGCGGGCGGCCCGCCCCTCCACCTGGCAGAGGTGGCGGGTGAAGCCTTCGGCAAGGAGTCCCTTGGGCCCCTCCACCCGGTAGGCGAAGCGGAGGGCGCGGGAGGAGAGCTCCGCCAGGCGGGTGCGCACGAGGACCTCCTCCCCAAAGCGGGCGGGGGCGCGGAAGGTGAGGCCAAGCTCCACCACGGGGAAGAAGACCCCCCTCGCCTCCACCTCGTGGTAGGGCAGGCCCACCCCCTCCAGGAAGTCCACCCGGGCGGCCTCGAGGTAGACCGCGTAGACCGAGTGGTGGACCACCCCCATCTGGTCGGTTTCCGCGTAGCGGACCTTGATGCGGGTCAGGTGCTCCATGGGCGGAACTCCAGGCGGGGAAGGTGGCGCAGGCGCACGCGGCGGGCCAGGGCGGACTGCAGGCGGGAAGAGAGGCGCGCCAAGGCCTTAAGGGCCTCCCCCGCCTCCCCGAAGGCCTCCACGTAGACCGTGAGGAGGCGGCCGTCCGGGGAAAGCTCCACCCCCTCCACGGTGAGGAGGAAAAGCCGGGGGTCATCCAACCCCCGGATCTCCTCGGCCAGGGCCCGCTTCAGTTGGGATTCCAGGTGGGCCCTTCCATGCCCCATGCCCTTAGCTTACCCCGTTTTGGGGCAGGCCTACTCCAGGGCCTCAATCCCCGGCAGGGTCCCCTTCTCCAAAAACTCCAGGCTGGCCCCGCCCCCGGTGGACACGTGGCTGAAGCGGTCCTTAAGGCCTAGGCGGTTCACCGCGGCCACCGAGTCCCCGCCCCCCACCACGGTGAAGGCCCCCTGGAGCTCCGAAAGGGCCCGGCCCACCTCGAGGGTCCCCTCGTCAAAGGGGGGCACCTCAAAGACCCCCATGGGCCCGTTCCAGAAGGCGGTCTTGACCCCGGAAAGGGCCTCGCGGAAAAGGGCCCGGGTCTTGGGGCCGATGTCTAAGCCCATGTAGGGGATGGGGATGGCGTCCGCGGGGAAGACCTGGGTCTCCACCCCGGCCTCTATCCTTTGGGCGGCCACCACGTCCACGGGGAGGTAGACCTTCACCCCCAAGGCCTCGGCCCGGGAAAGGAGGTCCTTAGCGAGCCCCAGGCGGTCCTCCTCCACCAGGCTCTTCCCCACCTCGCCCCCCAAGGCCTTAAGGAAGGTGAAGGCCATGGCCCCCCCGATGAGGAGGCGGTCCACCTTGGGAAGGAGGCTTTCCAAGACCCCGATCTTGTCGGAGACCTTGGCCCCCCCGATGACCACCGCGTAGGGCTTCTCGGGGTCTTGGAGAAGGCGGGAAAGGGCCTTCACCTCCCTCTCCAGGAGGAAGCCCGCGTAGGAGGGGAGGAGCCTCGCCACCCCCACCACGCTGGCGTGGGCCCGGTGGGCGCTCCCGAAGGCGTCCAGCACGAAGGCCTCCCCAAGGCGGGCGTAGCGGGCGGCAAGCCCGGGGTCGTTCTTCTCCTCCCCCGACTCAAAGCGGACGTTCTCCAAAAGGGCCACCTCCCCCGCCTTTAGCCCCTCCACCGCCCTAAAGGCCTCCTCCGAGCCGGGAGGGTGGGGGACGAAGCGCACCCCGGGGAGGTGCCGGGCCAGGGCCTCGGCCACGGGGCCCAAGGAGTACTTGGGGTCCGGCCCCTTGGGGCGGCCCAGGTGGGAGAGGAGGACCAAGGAGGCCCCCCCTTCCAGGAGGTGGCGCAGGGTGGGGAGGCTTTCCAGGATCCGGGTTTCGTCCTGGACCACCCCTCCTTGGATGGGCACGTTGTAGTCCACCCGCACCAGGACCCGCTTGCCCTTAGGGTCTAGGTCCCGCAGGGTGCGCATCTAGACCCCCTTCTTGAGGACCAGCTCCACCAGGTCGGCCACCCGGTTGGCGTAGCCCCACTCGTTGTCGTACCAGGCGAAGACCTTCACCAGGTTGCCCAGGGCCTTGGTGAGCTTGCCGTCCACGATGGAGGAGTGGGGGTCCATGACGATGTCCTGCAGGACGATCTCGTCCTCGGTGTAGGCCAGGATGCCCTTCAAGGGCCCCTCCGCCGCGGCCTTGAGGGCGGCGTTCACCTCCTCCGCGGTCACCTCCCGCTTGAGGAGGGCGGTGATGTCGGAGATGCTCCCCGTGGCCGTGGGGACCCTGAGGGCGGTGCCGTCAAAGCGCCCCTTGAGGCTGGGAAGGACCAGGGCCGTGGCCTTGGCCGCCCCGGTGGTGGTGGGGATGATGTTGATCGCCGCGGCCCGGGCCCGGCGCAGGTCCTTATGGGGCAGGTCCAGGACCCGCTGGTCGTTGGTGTAGGAGTGGACGGTGGTCATGAGGGCCCGCTCCACCCCAAAGGCCTCCTCCAGGACCTTCATCACCGGGGCCAGGGAGTTGGTGGTGCAGGAGGCGTTGGAGAGGATGTGGTGCGTTTGGGGGTCATACTGCTCGTGGTTTACGCCGAGGACGATGGTGACGTCCTCCCCCTTGGCGGGGGCGGTGATGATGACCTTCTTGGCGCCGGCCTCGAGGTGGGCCTTGGCCTTCTCCGCGTCGGTGAAGACCCCGGTGGACTCCACCACCACGCTCACCCCCGCCTCCCGCCAGGGGATCTCCTTGGGGTCCTTCACCGCCGTGGCCCGGATGGCCTTGCCGTCCACGTAGAGGTTCTGGTCGTCGTAGCCCACCTCCCCGGGGAAGCGGCGGTAAATGGAATCGTACTTGAGAAGGTGGGCCAGGGTCTTGTTGTCCGTGAGGTCGTTGATCAGGGCCACCTCCACGCCCCGAGCGTGGAGGATGCGGAAGACCTGACGCCCGATGCGGCCGAATCCGTTGATGCCTACCTTCATAGCGTTCCTCCTTCCGCCCCCAAAGGGGCCTTAGGGGGCATTCTACCCCTTATGGGGAAAGGGAAAGCCATAAGGAAGGATGGGGGTGGGGATAAGCCCCTCTAGGGGTGGGCTTCGGGAAAGGAGCGGGCCAGGAAAAAGGCCAGCGCCCCGGCCAGAAAGGGCGGCACGCTCAGGAAAAAGCGGAAGGCTTCATCCGGGCGGGGGCCAGGGTGCTCCCCGCTCACATACCCGAAGAGCAGGGCCAGGAGGGCGAAGGTCAATCCCTGCAAAGGTCCAGAAAGCCGCCCGATGAACCCGTTCACGCTGAAGTAAACCCCCTCCCGCCGGGTGCCGGTGGCCTCCGCATCCCGGTCAATGATGCCGGCGATGATCACATCCCCCAGGACCAGGACCCCGCTCAGCCCCAGGGCTACCCCTGCCCCGGCGAGAAGGGCCTGGGGCAGGGTGTGGGGCAGGTAGAGGAGAAGGCTGGCCAGGGCCAGCACCCCGATGGCCGCCATCCAGGCCCGCTTGCTCCCCCAGGCCACAGCCCACCGCGCCCAAAGGGTCACGAGGGGCACGGCCAGGAGGAAGGTGGCCCCGAAGAGCAAGGACGCGGCCTCCGGTCCTAGACCCAGGCTGTAGCGCACGTAAAAGGGGATCCCCGCCCCCAAAGTGCCCAGGACGAACTGCAAGAGGGCGTTGGCCAGGGCAAAGATCCAAAAGGCCCGGTTGGTCAGGGTGTAGCGAAAGGCTTCCAGAAACCCCACGGCAGGGGTTTTCTGAGCCTCAGGGTCCTCCCGGCACCCTAGGAAGGACACCAGGGCCAGGATCCCCCCAAGCCCCGCGTAAAGGAGGGCCGTGAGGGCAAAACCGATGCGGTCAAAAAGCAAAGGGGAAAAGGCCAGGCTCACGATAAGCCCCACCATCTGGAAGCCCTGCCGGAAGGCGTTGGCCCGGGCCCGCTCCGCCAGGGTGCGGAAGAGTTCGGGAAAGAGGGCCATATAGTTGACCCAAAGAAGGGCAGAGAAGGTTTCAAAGAACAGGAGGGCCAGCAAGCAGTACCAGAACAGGGCCGGCCCCCGGAAAACCTCAGGCACGGCAAAGGTCAAGACAAAGGCCAGCAGCAAGAAAGGAAGCCCCCCGATGAGCCAGGGGCGACGGCGGCCCCAGGGGGTGCGGGTGCGGTCGGAGAGGTAGCCAAACATAGGGTCGTTCACCGCGTCCCAGAGGGAGTACACCGTGCGGGCCAAGGCAAAAGCCCCCACCGCCAGCCCTAAAACATCCACGTAGTAATAGGCAAAGAAGGTGCCAAAGGTCTGGGACGGGAGGATGAGGCCCAAAGTGCCCAGGGCGTAACGCCAAGGAGGGGTCTTCACCGCCCCCTCCGCCAGGCCTCCCCCACCGTCCGCCAGGTGAGGGGGACAAACTCCTCCAGCACCCTCTTCACCTCTGGGTCCCGAAGGAGGGCCAGATCGGCCGACCGGCCCTCCCCATCGGGCAAGGCCGCGTTCTCCGGGGTGGGCAGGGCCGCGTGGTGGATGAGCTGGTACACCCCCGGTCCCAAAGCAGCCAAACGCTCCACCAGCCAGGCTTTCCGCTCCGCGGGCGGCACCCCGTACCCGTCCAGCACCCAGACTTTGGGGAAAGGGGCCCGTTCCAGGAGGCGCTTGAGTTCCGGGAGGAAAAGGGGCGGGGGGCCAAGCTCCTCCAGGTTTTCCGGAAGAAGGGGGGGCAGGCCGTGCCGCTCGGCCAGACGCAGGTACACCTCGGCCAGCTCCGGGCGCAACACCGCCCCCATGTGGGCGTCCAGGTGGGTGGGGTCCAGGCCCCAGGCCCGGGCTAGGCGCACCTGGGCCTCCAGCTCCTCCTCCACCTCCCCGGGGTCCAGGTGGGTCCAGGCGGCCTCGAGGGTGGGCCAGAAATGGCCGGTGGGGTCCCGTAGGCTCTTCCCCGGCGTTAGGGGCCGGAGACGGGGCGCGGGCAACTCGCTGGTCAGGGTGAGGTGAACCCCCAGGTCCGCCCCCCTAAGCCCCACCCCCCACCCCCCTGGGACCATGACCGAGCCGGTAGGAAAGCCCAGCGCCCGGTAAGCCTCCGTCTGAGCGTGGGTTAGGCCTAGGTCGTCGTGGTGGAGGAGCAGGACCCGCTTGCCCGAAAGGCCCAGCGCCTCCCAAACGTTCCTTACCATGCCGTCCCCCTTTCATGGATGGGCTCGAGGTATTCCACCGCCACCACCGTACGGGACCAGAGCCGCTCCCCCTCCCACGCCTCCCCCAGCAAACGGTAGGGCCCTGGGGGCAGTTGGCGGAGGGCCTGGACCACGGGCAGGAAGCCCGCCTGGACCTCCGCGGGGGCCTCCCAGAGCTCCATCAGGTGGAAAACCCGCTGCACCTCTCCCGGGCCCAGGACCACCCGCCCCTCCCAAAGGGCCAGGTTTTGCGGGCCCTCCAGGCGCAAGCGGATCTCCAGCTCCACCGCCCGCTCCAAGTCGGAGACCAGCCAGACCTCCATGAGCGGAGGCCCCCCCACCTCCAGCCGCTCCCGGTAGGGCACCAGGGAGAGGAGGACGGGGCTGCTCGCCTCCCGGAGGGCGAAAAAGCCTTTCTTGGGCACCCGGTCCACGTCCAAAACCGCCCAGGTGATGCCCTCCCAGGGCTCCACGAACATGAACTGGAAGTACCCCACCACCTCCCCCTTGGCCCGGCGGTAGGCGTGGATGGCGAACCGGAGGAGCTCGGCCTGGTAGGCCTGGGAGGCCTCCACGAAGGCCTCGAGGCTCTCCCCCATCCCCACCCCCGCCACCCGGAAGGTCTCGTGGGGCTGGAAGTTGTGGTAGGCCCAGACCCGCCAGTCCGGGGGCCAGGCGGCCTCCCCCAAGACCCGCCTTAAGAGCTCCGCCCGGGGCAGGGCCTGGGCCCCAAACTCCGAGGGAAGGGGCTTTCCGGGCAGGGCCAGGAAGTCCCGCAGGTGGCCCCAGTACCAGCCGGGGTAAGGGTGTTCGCGGAAGTCCGAGGCCTCCTTCACCGGCCGGGTGGGGTCGGCCGCCCGGAGCTCGGCGGCCACGAGAGGAGCCAGGGTCTTGCGGTTGTGGGCGGGCTCGTTGTGGGCGCACCAGAGGTAGATGGAGGGATGCGCCCCCAGGAGGTCCACCATGGCCCGGGCCTGGCGGAGGGCCTCCCGCAAGAAGGCCTCGTCCTCGGCGTAGCCCCACTGGAGGGGAAAATCCTGCCAGACCAGGACCCCTTCCCGGTCGCAGGCCCGGTAGAAGGCAGGGTGGGTCACGTGGGCGTGAACCCGGACCGCGTTGAGGTTGGCCTCCTTGAGGAGGGCCACATCCCGGGTGGCGGCCCCCTCCCCGTAGGCCGCAAGCCACTGGGTGGGGATGATGTTGGTCCCCCGGAGGAAAAGCCGCCGCCCGTTTAGGAGAAGCCAGCCCTCCCCATCCAGGGCCACGGTGCGGAACCCCAGGGGGACGGAGAGGCTGGCCCCGAGGAGCCTGGCCTCGAGGCGAAACAGGTGGGGAAACCCCCGCTCCCACACCTCCCATAGGGGCATCTCCGGCAGGTCCCAAAGGAGGCGGTAGGTCCGCCTTCCCGGCTCCAGGGCCAAGGGGGCCTCCCGGTTCAGGGCCTCCCCGGGAAAGTTCTCCGGCACCAGGCGAAGCTCGGCCTTCCCATCCAGGGCCCTCAAGGCGTCCACCTCGAGCTCCACGAGAAGCCGCCAGCCCCCGGGCCTGGGGCTTAGGCGGTGACGGAGGGCCAGGAGGGCCGCCTCGGGCCGGAAGAGGACCTCCACCCCACCCCAAAGCCCTCCCGTCCCCCGCTCCTGGCCCCTTTCCGTGGTTCCCCCGGGGCGGCAGTCGTGCTGGCCGAAAATACCCTTCACCTGCCGCTTGAACCGGGGCCAGCCGGGGTCCTTGGGGGCCGCCACCCGGAGAAGGAGCTCCTCGCCTGGGGGAAGCTCCAAGAGCCAGGGTTCAAAATACCCCTCGTGCCGCCCCAGGTAGGCCCCCTCCAGCCAGGCCTCCTTAGAGTAATCCCCCAGGACCCTGATGAAGCGCCGCCCCTCCCCCTGGGGCACCTGGAGGCGGTACCAGCCCGCCTCGGCCTCCACGCCCTCCAGGCTCCACTGGTGGGGTAGCGCCACTTCCCGCCAGCCCACCCCTGGAAGCTCCCCAGGTCGCCCCGCTCCATGGGCCAAAAAATGCGCCCTCATCCCTTCACCTCCAACCGGGCCTCCCGAAAAGGAGGAAGGCGAAGCCGCCCCTCCCTCGCCCCGTACCAGCGCCCCTCCACCCAGGCGCCGAGAAGCTCTTTCCCGTGAAGCCGGACCCCAAGCCCCTCCCAGGGCCAGGGGTAGGCCCCTTCCTCTGCCCAGAGCAGGCGACCCCCTTCCAGGCGAAACCGGTCCAGCCGGAAAGGCCCCTCCCCTTCCCCCTCGTCCCAGTAGAGGAGGCCCTCGGCCCGGCCTTCTCGGTCGGGGTAAAGGTGCAGGGTGAGGCCCTCCCCCTCCAACAGGGGCAGGGCGGCGCCGCCCCAAACGAAAAGGGGAATCCTGTCCAAGGGGGCTTCAGCCTGGACCTCCCCCGGGCCTTCCAGGAGGCGGTCCGTCCAGAACTCGTACCAGGGCCCGCGAGGCAGGGGCACGGAGCGCCCCCTCACCCCCTCCTCCAGCACCGGGGCCACCAGGAGGGCCTCCCCCAGGAGGAAGGCGTCCTCGGCCTCCGCGCTGGGGTCCAGGAAGAAGAGGGGCCGGACGGGGGGCAGGCCGGTCTGGGAGGCCTCCCAGGCGAGGGTGTAGAGGTAGGGTAAAAGGGCCTGGCGCAGTTCCAAAAAACGCCGGACCACCGAGAGCACCGGTTCGCCAAAACGCCAGGGTTCCCGCCTGGGGGTGGTGATGGCGGAGTGGACGCGGAAGAAGGGCATGAAAGCACCCACCTGGAACCAGCGCAGGAAGAGTTCGGAAGAGGGGTGGCCGCTGAAACCCCCGATGTCCGAACCCGTGTAGGGCACCCCGGAAAGTCCAAGCCCGAGCACGATGCCCACCGTGCGCCTCAGGGCGGGCCAGGAGCTCTCCACATCCCCCGTCCAGTTCCAGGCGTAGCGGGCAAGCCCGGCCCAGCCCGAACGGGAAAAGAGGAAAGGCCGCGCCGTTTCCCCCTTCAGGGCCTCGTAGGTGGCCCGGGCCATGAGAAGGCCGTAGAGGTTATGGGCCAGGCGGTGGTCCCCCTCCTCCCCCTCGAGGGCGTGCCGCGTGGGAAGGGGGAAGGTGGGATCCCCCCAGGCGGCGAAGGCCGCGGGCTCGTTCATGTCCAGCCAGAACCCCCCCACCCCCAGGCGCCAAAGTGTTTGGACCCACCGCCCCCACCAGGCCCGGGCCCTGGGGTGGGTGAAGTCGGGAAAGGCGCACCACCCCGGCCAAACGGGGGCCTTGAGAAGCGCCCCCCCAGGTAGGGTGCAGAACACCCCCTCCCTAAGGCCCTCCTCGTAAGGGGGAAACCCCTTTTCCGCCTTCACCCCGGGGTCCAGGATGAGCACCGTACGCACCCCCTTGGCCCGGAGGTCGGCAACAAGCTCCTCCAGATGGGGAAAGCGGTCCCGGTCCACGGTGAAGACCCGGTGGCCCTCCATGTAGTCGATGTCCAGGTGCAGGGCAGAAAGGGGCAGGCCCCGGGCCAAAAACCCCTCGGCCACCTCCCTCACCTCCTCCTCGGTGGAAAGCCCCCAGCGGGCGTAGTGGAACCCCAGGGCGAACCGCGGGGGCAAGGGGGGCCGGCCCACAAGGGCGGTGTAGGCCGAGAGGGCCTCCTTTGGGTCCCCGGGGAAGAGGTGGTAGCGGAGGGCGCCCCCCATAAAGGTCCAGAGGGCCTCCTCCGGTTGGGAGAGGTCCACCAGGGCCTCGTGGGGGTTCTCGTAGAAGACCAGGTGCCCGCCCTCAGGCCCCTGAGAGAGAAGGACAGGGATGGTGAGGTAAAGGGGACCCTCCTCGGGGCCATAGCTTCCCCCCACATCCCGGTTCCAGAGGCGGTAGGCCCGCCCCCTCCGGTCCAAAGGGGCCGCCACGGAGCCCAGGCCATAAAGCCTCTCCCCCGGGGCCAAGGCCACCCGGTGCCGCCAGGCCTCCTTCCGCCTCTCGGGCAGGGCCTCGCGCCGGAAAACCCGCCCCGCCCTGAGGAAACGGAGGCCCTCCGGCCCCACCTCCAGTCGCACCCCCTGGGCCTCCAAGGCGAAGCGCCCCTCCCGCTCTTCCCTTAGGGGCTCTATGGGGGAAAGCTCGGGGTTCCAATAGGAAGGCGGCAGGCGGCCCGGGCTCCAGGTGAGGCGGAGGCCCCAGGGGAAGAGGAGGGCCTCGAGCTCGGCCTCGGGGAAGCGGAACCGGGCCCCGCCGGGAAGGGCCTCCATGGCCAGGGGAGGTCCCACAGGGCGCCAGGGGCCCTTAGGGGGAGGGAGGCGCCGGTTCCAGGCGTCGCGCACCAAGGCATAAAGGAGGGCCCGCCGCGCCCCCGCGGAGCCGATGTACCGCAAGGAAAGAAGGGCCCTTTGCCAGGGGTGCTCAGCCATGGGCCCACCCCCTCCAAGCCCTAAGGCATCCTTGTCCATCCGGTTTATCCTGGGGTTTTTCCATAGGCCTTTTCCCTAGGGTAACCCCCTAGCCCATCCGCCGCAAGGGGCCACCCCAGGGAGGGCGGGCCGGAAAGCTCAGGCTCCGGCCAAGCGCGCCCTAAGGTGGGCCAGGATCCCCTCATCCAGCTCAGGGCCCCCGGCGTAGCGCTCCTCCAGGTTCTCCACCCCGAGGAAGGCCCTGAGGGCGGCCTCCGTGGCCTCGTCCCAAGTCCCCGTGGCCTCTCCCCCATAGTAGCCCGCCCGCCTTAGGGCCTCCTGGAGCCAGCGGATCTCCTCGGGGGTCAAGGGGCGCTTCTCCTTGGGCCGGGAGAAGAGAAGGCGGTGAAGGTCAAGGAGGCGGAAGAGCTCGGGCACGGGGTCGGGGTGGTCGTCCACCCGCAGGTCCACGTAGCGGTCGCTAAAGCCCCCATACCCCTTCCCCGCGCCCACCACCAAAAGGGCCGCGGACTGGCGCCCGCGCCGGTCCCCCCCCGCCCGGTCCCCGGCGAGGAGGGCTTCCACGAGCCTTTCGGGCAAGGGGAGGTCTTCCTTAAGGAGGAAGGTCTCCACCATGGCCTCCACCACCTCGGGGCCCGTCAGGAGGTTCCCCTGGGCGGCGAAGCCCGGTCCGGCCCGCCCTCCGGCCCAGGGGTGGCAGGCCTCCCCGGTGAAGGTGAGGCTCTCCCCGCTCATGGCCACCAGGCCGAACTGCCTCAAGGGGAGGTCCCGGTCCGTGCGGCGGAAGGCCTCGAGGACCGCCTCGGGGCTACCCCCGGCCTCGAGGATGGCCAGGGCCCTGGGCCCGTAGGTGGTGTTGGCGTAGGACTGGGTGGCCACCGCCCCCACCCCGGCCCGGGCGTAGGGCACCACCGCCCCCACCGCCAGGAACTTGCTGGCCACGGCCACGCCCAGGTCCCCCGTCCTGGGGTCCTGGGCCACCAGGGAAAAGGTGGCGACGGGCTCCATCCCTCCAGCCTACACCTTGACCCGTAAACCCTTTACCTATAGCTTGGTTGACGAACCCGAAGGGGTTCGGAAAGGAGACGGTATGAAGGAAACCCAAGCCCTGCCCTACCTACCCCTGGCCAAGGCCCTCTGGCCGGGGAGGACCCTGGGACGCGACCTGAGCCTCGTCCTGGCGGGAAGCCTCTTCGTGGCCCTCCTGGCCCAGGTGAGCGTCCCCCTCCCCTTCACCCCGGTGCCCATCACCGGCCAGACCCTGGGGATCCTCCTGGTGGGGGCCGCCCTGGGGAGCCGGCTCGGCTTCCTGGCCCTTCTCGCCTACCTCCTGGAAGGGGCCATGGGCCTGCCCGTCTTCGCGGGGGGCGCGGGGGGCCTGGCCAAGATCCTGGGGCCCACGGGGGGCTTCCTCCTGGCCTTCCCCCTGGCCGCGGGGCTGGTGGGGCTCTTGGTGGAGCGCCTGGGCCTGGACCGGAGCTTCCCCGGCACCCTCCTCGCCATGCTCCTGGGGAACGCCCTCCTCTACCTGGTGGGCCTTCCCTGGCTTTGGGCCTGGCTTATGGGGGCGGGGAAGGCGGTGGGGCTTTCCGGGCTTCTCGCCCTGGGGCTTTTCCCCTTCATCCCCGGGGACCTGGTGAAGGCCATCCTGGCCGCGGCCCTGCTCCCCTCCGCCTGGCGCTATCTGGGGCGTAGGTGACCCTGGCCCTTTTGCACCTCGCCCCCCGGGAGGACCCCTGGGCTACCTTGAGGGCCGTGCGGGCCTACGCCCTCGAGGCCCAGGCCCGGGGGGCCTCCCTCCTCCTCCTACCCGAGCTCCTCTTCGGGAAGACGCCGGTCCTGGGGTTGGAGGAGGCCCTAAAGGAGCTGGCCGCGGAGGCCGGGCTCCTCCTCCTCGCGGGGTACATGGCGGAGGAAGGCCGAAGGCGCAAGAACCGCCTCGCGGCCTTCCCGGAAGGCCCCTCCTACGACAAGGTCCACCCCTACCTGGCGGAAGGGGAGGAGGGGGACGAGGGCGTGACCCCCGGGGAGGGGCCGGTCCTCCTCCGGGCGGGCATGGTGTTTGGCCTCGCCCTCTGCTACGACCTGGACTTCCCCGAGCTCTTCCGGGCCTACGCCCTAGGGGGGACGGAGGGGTTTTTGGTGGGGGCGGCCTGGCCCGGGGCCTACCGGGAGCTCATGACCGTCCTCGCCCGGGCCCGGGCGGCGGAGAACCAGGCCTACCTCCTCCTGGCGAGCCGCGAGGACACGGGAAGCCCCTCCCTGGCCGTGGGCCCGGATGGGCGCCTCCTTAGGGTGCGGGAAGAGGAAGGCCTGCTCCTCTTCAGCCCCGACCTCGAGTTCCAGCGGGCCTACCGGGCCAAGTACCCCCTCCTCCGGCACCGCCGGGAGGAGGCCTATCGGGTAAGATAGGCCCCGTGCGGCCTACGCTGGAGAACCGTCGCGCCCGCCACGACTACGAGATCCTGGAAACCTACGAGGCCGGGATCGTCCTCAAGGGGACGGAGGTCAAGTCCCTCCGCCAGGGCAAGGTGGACTTCACGGGGAGCTTCGCCCGCTTTGAAAACGGCGAGCTCTTCCTGGAAAACCTCTACATCGCCCCTTACGAGAAGGGCTCCTACACCAACGTGGACCCCAGGCGCAGGAGGAAACTCCTCCTCCACAAGCACGAACTCCGGCGCCTCCTAGGAAAGGTGGAGCAAAAAGGGCTCACCCTGGTGCCCCTGAAGATCTACTTCAACGAGCGGGGCTACGCCAAGGTCCTCCTGGGCCTGGCCCGGGGCAAGAAGGCCTACGAGAAGAAGGCGGACGACAAGAAAATGGCCGTGCGCCGCGCCCTGGAGGAGCTATGAGGAGCTGGGTCGTCCTTTTCCTTTTGGGGTTGGCCCTGGCCCAGGCCCCCAAGCCCCTGAAGGTGGGGGCCCTCACGGGGGAGGCCCTCTACCCGGGGGGGCGGGGGGTATCCTACGGGGAAGCGGGGCTTTTGGCCCGGGGGCTGGGCCTGGCCCTCTGGCAGGGAAAGGACCAGGTGGCCCTGGGCCTGGGGGCCCGCTACAAGGCCTTCCCCCTGCTGGACAAGGAGGCCGAGGCGGCGGCCAGGGGGGCCGCCTGGCGGCAGGGGGAGAAGGTCTACGTGCCCTTGCGCCCCCTGGCCGAGGCCCTGGGCCTCCAGTACCGGGCCCAGGAAGGGGTCTTCCTCACCCTCCCCTGGGCGGCCTACCTGGGGGCGGAGGGGGAAAACCCCCGGGTCTTCCGCTTTGACCGGGAGGTGAACGCGGTGGTGCGCCCCGAGGGGGTTCTCTTCCTCTTGGCGAGAGGCGAAGGGCCCGGGCTGGAACAGGAGGCCTTGGGCCTTTTCCTCCCCCTTCCCACCCCCCCCGACCGGGTCTACTACCCGGGCGGGGGGCGGGTGGTCCTGGCCTGGGGGCGCGCAAGCCCTAAGCCCACCGTCCTCCTGGACCCCGGGCACGGAGGGGAGGACGCGGGGGTGGAGGCGGGGGGGCTTAGGGAAAAGGACCTCACCCTGGACCTGGCCCGGAGGACCGCGGCCCTTCTCCCCGGGGCCCAGCTCACCCGCACGGGGGACCAGACCCTGAGCCTTGGGGAAAGGCTGGCCCTGGCGGAGCGGGCCTCGGTGGTGGTCTCCTTCCACGCGGCCCAGGGCGCAGGGATCGCCCTCTACCTGCCCAAGGACCGCCCCTCACCCCTCGCGAGGAGCGCGGAAGGGCTCCTAGCAACCTCCCCCCCCGACCGGGCCCGCCTCCTCAAGGTCTACGCGGGCAGCCCCGAGCGGCTGGCCCAGGCTCTCGAGGCCGCCTTCGCCAAGCGGGGCCTGGTGGTGGCCCGGGCGGAAGGCCCCTACGCCCTCACCCGGGTGAGCGGGGCCGCGGTCCTCCTGGAGGTGGGCCTGGAGCGGCTGAAGACCCCCGAGGCCCGGGCCCAGGTGGCCCAGGCGGTGGCCGAGGCCATCCGGGCCTACTTGGAGTGAAGCCATGCGCGCGTTCCTGACTTTTTGGAATCTCTTCGGTTTAATCCTCTTCCTCCTAGGCCTCTGGCTTTACGGGGCGAGCCAAGCCCCAGAGGGCCCCAAAGCCCTCCCCCTCCCGGCGGAGGAGGCCCGGCCCACGGCCCTGGCCCTGGTCCTCCACCGGCCAGACCCCCCCCAGGGCTTCCGGAAGGAAACCCTCACCCAGGAGCTCCCCCCGGGGGCCGACCCTCACCAGGCGGCCCTAAAGGCCTGGAGCGAGGCCCTCTCTGCCCCCTTGCCCAAGGCCATCTTCCCCGTGGGGAAGACCCTGGTGGTGGACCTGCCCAAGGACTTCCTAAAGGGGCTTTCCGTGGGGGAGGAGGCCTACCGGGTGTACAGCCTGGCCTACACCCTCCTCGCCACCTTCCCCCAGTACGAGGCCGTGCGCTTCCTGGCGGAAGGGGAGCCCGTTCCGGGCCTCGCCCACCTGGACCTTAGGGAGCCCATCCGCCTGCCATGAAGACCTGGCGCCTGGACCGGCTCGTCCTGCAGGGGTTCAAGTCCTTCGCGGAAAGGACCGTCCTGGACTTCCCCGACCCCGTGACGGGCGTGATCGGGCCCAATGGCTCGGGGAAGAGCAACCTGGTGGAGGCCATCCGCTTCGCCACCGGGGCCCGGGCCCAGGAGCTTAGGGGCCAGGAGCTCAAGGCCTTCCTCTTCCAGGGGGGGGAGGGCCGGCCCCCCAAGGGCTTCGCCGAGGTGCGGCTGGAGCTTTCCCGGGGGGCGGAGCGCCTGGTGGTGGAGCGGAGGATTGAGGGAGAGCGGAGCCAGTTTAGGGTGAACGGCAGGCCCCTAAGCGCCAAGGCCCTGGCCCTCCACCTCTCGGGCACGGGGCTGGGCCGGGGGGGGTACGCCATCGTGGGCCAGGGGGAGGTGGGGGCCCTTCTGGAGGCCCCGGAAGAGGTCCTCCTGGCCCACCTGGAGGAGGCCGCGGGGCTCAGGCCCGTGGCCGAGGCGGGCCGGGCCACGGAGGAAAGGCTAAAGGAGGCTTTAGCCCTCCTCGCCGCCAAGGAGGAGGCCCTAAGGGAGAAAAGGGGGCGCCTCGAGGCCCTAAGGGGAGAGGCGGAGCGGGCAAGAAGGGCCCGGGAGCTCGCCCTCCTGGCCCTGGCCCTCAAGCGAAGCCTCCTCCTCGCCCGCAAGGAGGAAATAGAGGCGGAGATGGCCGAGGCCAAAGCCCGGCTCCAGGCCCTGGAGGGGGAAGAGAGGGCGCTGGAGGAGGGGCTAAGGGGCCTCTTGGAGCGGCGGGAGGCCCTACAGAAGGAAGAGGAGGCCCTAAGGGGAAGGCTGGAGGCGGTGCGGCTTGGGCTTAAGGAGGAGGAGGGGCTTAGGCGGGAGCAGGAGGAAATGAAGCGCCTCCTCAAGGCCCTAGACCGCCCCAAGCCCGAGGAGCCCGGGCCCCCGCCCCCCGCCCCCAAGGAGGCCCCGGAGGCCCTAAAGGCGAGGCTTAGGGCCCTAAGGGAAGAGAAAAGGCGCCTGGAGCGGGAACGGGCCCTTTGGGAGGAGGCCCAGAGGCGGCACCTGGAGGCCCTGGCCCGCTACGAGGAGCGCCTTCGGGCCTTTGAGGAAGCCCAAAGGGAAAAGGAGGCCTTGAAAGCCCTTCTTCAGGAAAAGGAGCGGGCGCTTGGGGCTTGGGAACGGGCGGCGGAGGAACGGCGGAAGCGGGAGGCCCTCCTCCGGGAAAAGGAGGCGGCCCTCCAGGCCCTAAGGGGGGAAAGGGAGCGCCTGGAGCGCCTTTTGGCCTCGGGGGCCGACCTGCAGGAGGGGGCCAGGCGGGTGCGGCGCCTAGAAGGGGTGGTGGGGGTGGTGGCGAACCTTCTGGAGGCCCCAAGGGGCCTCGAGGTGGCCCTGGAGGCCGCCCTCGGCCCCAGGCTCCACTGGGTCCTCACGGAGGACGAGGAGGCGGCCAAAAGGGCCATCGCCCTCCTCAAGCGGGAGGGGGGGCGGGCCACCTTCCTCCCCCTGACCCTCCTCCGCCCCCCACCGCCCCCCACCCCCCGTCCCGCCCCCGGCCTCCTGGGGCCCGCCCAGGCCCTGGCCCGCCTCCGGGTGCCCGGGGAGGCGGAGGCCGTGCTAAGGGTGCTCTTCGGGGACACCCTGGTCTTCCAGGACCTGGATAGCGCCCTGGCCTACCTGCGCTCGGGAGGACGGGAGCGCCTGGTGACCCTGGAAGGGGAGGTGCTGGAGCGCTCCGGGGCCATCAGCGGGGGAAGGCTTAAGGGGGGCGGGGAGGTCCTCCTCCTCCGGGGAAGGGTGCGGGCGCTCAAGGAGGAGGAAGCCCAGCTGGAAGGGGAGGTGGAGGCCCTGAAAGCGGCCCTGGCCCAAACCCCCGCCCCTCCCCTTCTGGAGCTCAAAGGGGAGGTGGCGGCCCTAAGGGCGCGCCTCTCCGCCCCCCTCCCCCCAAGGCCCACCCCCCCTTCCCCGCCCCCGGCCTTCGCCGGGGAGGCGCGGCTTAAGGCCCTGGAGGAGGAGCTCCCCAGGCTGGAAGAGGCCCTAGAGGGGGCCGAGGCCCACGCCCGCTGGCGGCTTCTCCAGAAGGCTTGGGAGGAGTGGAGGGGGCTTCAGGAGGAGAGGGCCAAGGTGGAGGCCAGGCTTGCGGAGCTGGGGGCCCGCCTGGAAGGGTACGCCCCCCTCAGGGAGGAGGCCCAAAGGCTGGAAGGGGCCCTAGGGGAGGTGCGCCGGCATTTGGCCCTCCTGAGGGAGGAGGAGGCCAAGGCCCTCACCCGGAAAAACGCCCTCCTTGCGGAAAGGGAGCGCCTGGCCCTCCTCCTGGCCCGCCGGGAGGCCACCCTCGAGGAGGTGGAGCGGGAGCTTTCCGAGCTTCCAGAAGGGGAGAGGATCCCCGGCTCGAGCCGCGCCCTGGCCCAGCGCCTGGCCCAAACGGAACGGGAGCGGGAGGCGTTGGGCCCGGTGAACGCCTTGGCGGAAGGGGAGCTTGCCCGGCTGGAAGAGGCCCTGGCGGGGGAGGAAAAGGAGGTGGCGGAGGCCACGGAGGCCCTTCTCCGCCTCGAGGCCGAGGCCAAGGCCGTGGAGGCCCAGTACCAGGAGGAGCTTAAAAGGAGCTTCGCCCGCTTCCAGGAGGCCTTCCGGGGCTACGGGGAGGCCCTTCTTGGGGCCAAGGCGGAGGTCAGAAGGGAGGGCAAGGGGCTTCGCCTTTTCCTCCTCCCCCAGGGGAAAAGGGTCCAGGACCTCCGCCTCCTCTCCCTCGGGGAGAAAACCCTCGGGGCCTTGGCCTTCCTCTTCGCCCTAGGAGAGCTCCAGGGGGGGCTTCCCCTGGCCATCCTGGACGAGGTGGACGCCGCCTTGGACGAGGCCAACCTGCACCGCTTCGCCCGCTTTTTGGCCTCGGGGCGGCAGTTCATCCTGGTCACCCACCAGAAGCGCACCATGGAGGCCTGCCACGCCCTCTACGGGGTGACCTCCGAGGGGGGGGTGAGCCGGGTGTACTCCATCCGCAAGGAGGTGGCCTATGACGCTTGAAGCCTACCAGGAAGAGGCCCGGAAAACCGCCCTTTACCCCGAGGCCTACCGCCTCCTCTACCCCACCCTGGGGCTCGCAGGGGAGGCGGGGGAGCTGGCCAACAAGGTGAAGAAGGTGCTCCGGGACCACGGAGGGGTGCTCACGGAGGAGGCCCGGGAGGCCCTCCTATGGGAGCTCGGGGACGTGCTCTGGTACGTGGCCCAGGTGGCCACGGACCTGGGGGTGAGCCTCGAGGCCGTGGCCCAAAAGAACCTGGAAAAGCTCCGCTCCCGGGCGGAAAGGGGCAGGATCGGGGGTTCGGGGGACAACAGATAAAAACGATAACCGCTTGCACTAAATACCCCATGGTGGTATAGTACCCCTCGGCCCTATGGGCCTAGGAGGTGCATCGTGAGCGAGACCAACTTCACCCTACCCCGGCTCAACGAGCCCGCCCCCGACTTCGTGGCCAAGACCACCGCGGGCGAACTCCGGCTTTCCGACCTGAGGGGCAAGTGGGTGGTCCTCTTCAGCCACCCCGCGGACTTCACCCCGGTATGCTCCACCGAGTTCCTAGCCTTCGCCCGGCGGCAGGAGGAGTTTGAGGCCCTGGGGGTCCAGCTGGTGGGCCTCTCCATAGACTCCATCCACGCCCACCTGGCCTGGCTCAAGGACCTGGAGGAGATGTCGGGCCTCACCATCAACTTCCCGGTCATCGCCGACCTGGACATGAAGGTGTCCCGGCTCTACGGCATGATCCACCCGGCCGCCAGCGAAACCGCCGCGGTGCGGGCGGTGTTCATCATTGACCCCGAGGGCATCCTCCGGGGCATGCTCTACTACCCCCTCACCACCGGGCGCAACATTGACGAGATCCTGCGCTTCATCCGGGCCCTCCAGTTCACCGACCGCACCGGCCTCAACACCCCCGCGGACTGGCAACCGGGAGACCCCGCCATCGTGAAGCCCCCTGCCACCCTGGCCGACCTCAAGGCGGACGAGGCCAAGAAGGGCGAGTACACCGAGTACCGCCGCTGGTACCTGCGGCTGAAGAAGGTGGACTAAGGGCACACCCCAGCCCCAAAGGCGCACCCCCCGGGGCTTCCGGGGGGTGGCCTTTTCGGGGAAGACCCTCAGTCAAAGATGTCAAAGATCTCCAGGAAGCTCTTTTTCTTCTTGTAGGGCTTCCCCTCCTTGCGGTAGTAGGCCTCCCGTTCCTCCTCGTAGGCCCGCTCCACCTGGCGGACCTCGGAAAGGAGCTTCTCCAGCTCCCCCTTGTCCAGCCAAACCCCCCCGCACTGGGGGCAGACGTCCAGGAGGACCCCCCGCCGCTCCACCTCCTTCATGCCCACGCCGCAGTTGGGACAGACGAGAAGGGGCATCTACTCCTCCCTCCGGCCCATGAGGAGGCTGGCGTAGTAGAGGAGGGTGGCCAGGGAGCTGGCCAGGGCGGCCACGTAGGTGAGGGCGGCCCAGGTGAGGACCTGGCGGGCGGGCCCCATCTCGGACGGGGCCAGGAAGCCCATGCGCCTTAGGAAGTCCAGGGCCCGCCTCGAGGCGTCAAACTCCACGGGCAGGGTCACCAGCTGGAAGAGGGCCACCGCCAGGAAGAGGTAAAGCCCCAGCTTGGCCAGGCCCAAGGCCCCCATGGCCAGGCCCAGGATGACCAGGATGGGCCCCAGGTTGCTCCCCAAGGAGGCCGCGGGCAGAAGGCTGGCCCGCACCCTGAGCCAGGCGTAACCGTGGGCGTCCTGCACCGCGTGCCCCACCTCGTGGGCGGCCACCGCCAGGGCGGCGAGGCTTGGGGAAGCGTAGTTGGGTTCGGAAAGCCGCACCGCCTTGGCGTGGGGGTCGTAGTGGTCGGTGAGGGCCCCCGGCACGGGCTCCACCCGCACCTGGGTCAGGCCGTGGGCGTCCAGAATGGCCCGGGCCACCTCGGCACCCGTCATCCCCCGGGCATTGGCCACCCGGCTGTAGCGGGCAAAGGTGGCCTGCAAGGCCCCCTGGATGGCGAGGCTGGCCACGAAGACCACGCCCATGAGTAAAAGCGCGAGAATGTCCATCTCTCCCTCCTTTCCCTAAGGGAGTAGCAAAAGGACCGAGGCCACCCTAAGGGTGGTCTCGCCATGCGCCTCAAGCGCCCCAGCCGGCCGGGGAGGACTCCCGTCTTGACGACCGGCTGGCCCCTGGTTGGGGCGGCTACTCCCCGGGTGTATTTATACCACACCCGCCCTCCGGGCACAAGGGCATCCTGGGAAATGTGGGTTAGCTTTCTTAAGTTTTCACGCTCAAGGGTATAGTGGGGGGCGGAGGTGCAGCATGGCCTACGCGCATCCCGAAGTCCTGGTGAGCACGGAGTGGGTGGCCGAGCACCTGGAAGACCCAAGGGTGCGGGTCCTGGAGGTGGACGAGGACATCCTCCTTTACGACACCGGCCACATCCCGGGAGCCCAGAAGATCGACTGGCAGCGGGACTTCTGGGACCCGGTGGTGCGGGACTTCATCGACGAGGAGGGCTTCGCCCGGCTCATGGAGCGGCTCGGCATCTCCAACGACACCACCGTGGTCCTCTACGGGGACAAGAACAACTGGTGGGCGGCCTACGCCTTCTGGTTCTTCAAGTACAACGGGCATAAGGACGTGCGCCTCATGAACGGGGGCCGGCAGAAATGGGTGGAGGAGGGCCGCCCCCTCACCACCGAGGTCCCCTCCTACCCCCCGGGCCGCTACGAGGTTCCCTACCGGGACGAGTCCATCCGCGCCTACCGGGACGACGTGCTGGAGCACATCCTCAAGGTGCGGGAGGGCAAGGGGGCCCTGGTGGACGTGCGGAGCCCCGAGGAGTACCGGGGGGAGCTCACCCACATGCCCAACTACCCCCAGGAAGGCGCCCTCCGGGCGGGACACATCCCCGGGGCCAAGAACATCCCCTGGGCCAAGGCGGTGAACCCCGACGGCACCTTCAAAAGCGCGGAGGAGCTTCGGGCCCTCTACGAGCCCTTAGGGGTGAGCAAGGACAAGGACATCGTGGTCTACTGCCGCATCGCCGAGCGCTCCAGCCACTCCTGGTTCGTCCTCAAGTACCTTCTGGGCTACCCGCGGGTGCGGAACTACGACGGCTCCTGGACGGAGTGGGGCAACCTGGTGGGGGTGCCCATCGCCAAGGGGGAGGAATAGTACCCCGCCAAAGCGAAAGCTTCGGCGGGGGCCCCAGAAAAAGCTCAGCCCTTCTTGGGCATAGGAGCCTTCTTCAGGGCCTCCTCCGCCAGGCGCCGGCCGGTGGGGGTGTCCGCCAGGCCCCCCAGGCCCGTCTCCTTAAGCTCCAGGGGGAGGAGGCGGCCGATGCCCGCCATGGCCAGGATGACCTCGTCCGGGGGGATCACGCTCCGGATCCCCGCCAGGGCCATGGAGGCCGCGCTCACCGCGTGGACGGCGTAGAAGCCGTTGCGCATCACGCAGGGGACCTCCACAAACCCCCCCACGGGGTCGCAGACCAGGCCCAGGGTGTTCTGGAGGGCCAGGGCGGCCGCGTGGGCGCAGGCTTCCGGACTGCCCCCCAGGAGCTCCGTCACCGCGGCCGCGGCCATGGCGGCGCTCGCGCCAATCTCCGCCTGGCACCCCCCGGTGGCCCCGGCGATGTAGATCTGGCGGTTGATGATCTTGGCCACCCCCGCGGCCAGGACCATGGGCATGAGGAGGTCCTCGTCGGGAAGGCCCAGGTGGTCGGCCACGCCGAGCAGGGCCCCCGGCAGGGTGCCCGCGCTCCCCGCGGTGGGGGCGGCCACGATGCGGCCCATGCGGGCGTTCTCCTCGTTCACCGCCATGGCGTAGGCCTGGACCCGCTTGAGGAGGGGGTCCTTCAGGGGGTCAGGGGCCTCCCAGAGGGTCTTGGCGTTCTTCCCCACCATCCCCGCCACACTGGGGGCATCGGAGGAAAGGCCCCGGCGGATGGAGTCCCGCATCACCCCAAGGCGCTCGGCCATCTTCTTTAGAACTTCCTCCCGGCTTAGGCCGGTCTCCTCCAGGTCCTCCTGGAGTACGTGTTCGGAGGCCCGGCCCGAAAGGCGGGCGAGCTCGTTCAGGGTCAGGGGCATGGCCTTAGTATAGGGAAGGTGCGCCTCCTCATCGCGGACGACCACCCCCTCTTCCGCCTGGGGCTTAAGGTGGCCCTGGAGGAGGAGGGGCTTTTGGTGGTGGGGGAAGCCAAGGACGGCCTCGAGGCCCTGGAAAAGGCCCTAGCCCTAAAGCCGGACGCGGTGCTTCTGGACCTGAAGATGCCGGGGCTGGACGGGATCGCCTGCACCGAGGCCCTAAGGGCCCGGGGGTTTTCCGGCCTCATCGCCCTCCTCACCACCTACCAGGAGCCCGCCCTCCTCCTCAGGGCGAAGCGGGCCGGGGCGGACGCCTTCTTCTCCAAGGAGCTCTCCGCGGCAGAGCTCAAGGAGCGCCTCCTCCGGGCGGCCCGGGGAGAGGAGGCGCTCAGACCCCCGGACCTCCCCCCCCTCACCCCCAGGGAGGAGGAGGTCTTAAGGCTCCTGGCCCAGGGGCTTCCCGCCAAGGCCATCGCCCGGGCCCTGGGGGTTTCCCCGGACACGGTGAAGGACCACCTGGAAAACCTCTACGCCAAGCTCTCCGCCAAGAACCGGGTGGAGGCCCTGGAGCGGGCCCGGGCCCTGGGCTTTCTGCCCTAAAGGGCAAGGGCCCCAAGGGAAACCCCTGGGGCCCCTTTCGCGGGGGGCGTTAGGCCTCCTCGCCCCCCTGGGGCTTGGCCTCCTTGGCCTCGCGGGCCACCTTCTGGTCCTGGGCGGTGCGGCGGCGGTCCACCTTGAGCTTGCGGCGGATCTCCCGCTCGGAGAGGGAGCGGATGAAGTAGAGCTTGGCCCGGCGCGCCCGGCCCCGCTGGACGATCTCCACCTTGTCGATGAGGGGGGAGTTCATGGGGAAGATGCGCTCCACCCCCACCCCGTAGCTCACCTTGCGCACGGTGAAGCTGGAGTTGTAGCCGTTGCGCTTGATCTTGATGACGATGCCCTCAAAGTTCTGGATGCGGGTGCGGTTGCCCTCCTTGACGCGGTAGGCCACCCGTACGGTATCCCCGGGGCGGAACTCGGGCAGGTCGGTGCGTTCGTAGCGGGACTCCACCACCTTCAAAAGCGCTCCACGGTTCATGCTGCCTCCTTACCCCAGAGGAACCCTTAAGGGTTCATGGGCAAACAGCCTTTAGTTTAGCCCTCCCGGTCCAGTTCCGCAAGCCAGGCCACCTCCTCCCGGCTAAGGCGGGCCCGCCCGAGAAGCTCCGGGCGGAAGAGGAGCGTGCGCTTCAGGGCCTCCTTCCGGCGGAAGCGGAGAACCTCCCCGTGGTGGCCGGAAAGGAGGACCTCCGGCACCCCCATCCCCCGGAAGAGGGGGGGGCGGGTGTAGTGGGGGTAGTCCAGAAGCCCCCGGACGAAGGAGTCCTCCCGGTGGCTTAGGGGATCGCCGATGACCCCGGGGACCAGGCGGGCGGTGGCCTCCAGCACCGCCAAGGCCGCCACCTCCCCCCCCATGAGGACGTAGTCCCCCACGGAGAGGACGCGGGTGGCGAAGGCCTCGAGGCGGGCATCAAACCCCTCGTACCGCCCAGAGAGGAGGACCAGGTGGGCCTTCTGGGCCAGCTCCTCCGCCACCTTCTGGGTGAAAGGGGCCCCCGCCGGGGAGAGGAGGATCACCTCGTCCGCGGGGAGGACGGACTCCAGGGCGGCCACGGCCACATCCGGGCGGATGACCATCCCCGGGCCCCCCCCATAAGGGGTGTCGTCCACCGTGCGGTGGGGGCCGAGGCCGAAAGCCCTTAGGTCCACCACCTCCACCTGGAGGAGGCCCTTGGCGATGGCCTTCTGGATGAGGGACTCCTCCAGCCAGGGCCGGACGAGCCCCGGGAAGAGGGTGAGGATGGAGTAGCGCACCGCAAAACCCCTTTCAGGGGCCCCCGCCAGCTTCGGCGGGGCGCTTAGTCAAAGAGGCCGGGGATGGGCTCCACCAGGATCCGGCCCTCCTCCACCGTGACGTAGGGGGCCTGGAGGGGGACGAGGCGCTCCCTTTGGTCCCGAAGCCGCTCCCCGATTCCGCGGATCACCAGCACGTCCTGGGCCCCCGCGTCCAGGATGTCCGCCACCTCCCCCACCTGCTCCTCCCCCACGTAGACGGGAAGGCCCACCAGGGCGAAGTAGTAGTACTGGCCCTCCTCCAAGGGGGGGAGGTCCTCCACCTCCGCGTAGACCCGGAGGCCCACCAGGGCCTCGGCCAGCTCCCGGGTGGAAACCCCCGCCAGGTGGAGGATGAGGTCCTCCCCCACCCGGTAAAGGTCCTCCACCGCCCGAAACCCGTGCCCCTCCACGTAGACCCGCTCCAGGTGGAGCACCACGGGCTCCCCCCGGAAGCGAAGCCCGCCCTTTAGGGCGTAGGGGGCCCCGAAACGGCCGATCTCCACCAGGCGCATCCTTCCCTCCTTAGCGCACCTCCACGCCCACCTTGCGCTTGGCGTAGGCCCGCACCAGGGTGCGGATGGACTCTATAACCCGCCCCCCCTTGCCGATGAGGCGGCCCTTGTCCTCGGGGTCCACCTCCACCACGTAGACCGGCCCCTCCGGGGTGCGCCGCTCCACCACCCGCACCCGTTCGGGGTGGTCCACCACGCTCCGCGCCAGGTACTCCACCAGGTCCTTCATCCTTCCCATCCTACAAAAGAAGAGGGGCCGCCTGGCCCCCCTTCCCCACAAGAGGCCTCAGGCTTCCTTGCGGAACACCCCCGCCTGGCGCAGGAGGCGGCGGGCGGTGTCCGTGGGCTGGGCCCCCACGGAGAGCCAGTAGCGGGCCCGCTCCACGTCCACCTTGAGCCACTCGGGGGTGGTCTTGCGGGGGTCGTAGTAGCCGATCTTCTCCAGGTACGCCCCGTCCCGCTTGTTGCGGGCATCCGTCACCACGATGCGGTAATGGGGGTTGTGCTTGGAGCCGAACCGAGAAAGGCGGATCTTGACCATGCGTTACCTCCGTATTCCCATGAATCCCCGGCCTTTGCGCTTCTCCAGGGACTTCATTAGGGCCTTGGTGTCCTCAAAGGCCTTGATGAGCCGGTTGATCTCCTGAACGGTGGTGCCGCTCCCCTTGGCGATGCGGCGGCGGCGGGAGGCGTTGAGGATCCTGGGGTCCTTGCGCTCCTCGGGGGTCATGGAGAGGACGATGGCCTCGAGGCGCTTCAGGGCCTTATCGTCCACCTGGAGCCCCCCTAAGCGGTTCGCCCCGGGGAGCATGGAGAGGATCTCGGAGAAGGAGCCCAGGCGCTTTAGGCCCTGCATCTGCTTGAGGAAGTCCTCCAGGGTGATCTCCTTGGCCGCCTTGGGGGCCTCGGCCTCAAGCCCTGCGGCCCGCACCTTCTCCGCCAGGGTGGCCACGTCCCCCATGCCCAGGATGCGGCTCGCCAGGCGGTCGGGGTAGAAGGGCTCGAGGCCCTCCGGCTTCTCCGAAACCCCAGCGAAGTAGATGGGCTTGCCCGTGACGTGCCGGGCGGAAAGCGCGGCCCCACCCCGGGCGTCCCCGTCCAGCTTGGTGAGGATGAGGCCCGTGACCCCAATCCGCTCGTCAAAGGCCCGGGCCACCCCCAGGGCCTCCTGGCCGGTCATGGCGTCCAGGACCAGGAGGACCTCGTCGGGGTTCATGACGGCCCTGAGCTGGGCCAGCTCCTCCATGAGGGGCTCGTCGATCTGCAGGCGGCCCGCGGTGTCCACCAGGATGAGGTCCCGCACCTCCCGGCGCGCGGCCTCCTCCACCCGGCGGCGGATGGACTCCGGGCTCTCCCCATCCCGCACCTCCAGGACGGGCACCCCGATCTTCTCCCCCAGGATCCTAAGCTGGGCCCGGGCCGCGGGGCGCTGGGTGTCCGCGGCCACCAGGAGGGGGCGGCGGCCCTTGGAGCGGTAGTGGAGGGCCAGCTTGGCGGCGGTGGTGGTCTTGCCCGAGCCCTGGAGGCCCACCAGGAACCAGAGGTTCCTCTCCTTGAGGGTGGGCTGGCGGACCTCGCCCCCCAAGGCCTCCTTCAGGGCCTCGTACACCGTGGCCAGGACGATCTCCGCAGGGGTGAGGCTCTCCAGGACCTTCTGGCCCAGGGCCCGTTGCCGCACCTCCTCTATGAAGGTGCGGGCCACCTCCAGGTTCACGTCCGCGTCAATGAGGGCCCGGCGGATCTCCCGCAGGGTGTCCTTCAGGTCCTCCTCGGTGATCCGGCCCCGGCCCCTCAGCCGGTCTATGGCCTCCTGGAGTCTGGCCGCCAACCGCTCAAACATGCGCTACCCCTTGGCCCCACACCCGGGACCGCGCTCCAGGATAGGCCAGCCCCCCTTAGCGTGTCAACCTCAATTTTTCTGATATTTCTAGCGGGCGCGGTTGACAGGGCCCCGGGGGCTTCCTAGGCTGGAAAAGGTTATGGGCGAACGACTGCCCTCGAGTCCCAGGCCCTGAGGGCCGCCCAAGGGCGGCCTTCGGGCAGAAAGGAGGCCGCCTTTGGAAACCGTCCTGAACCCCTTGGTCCAGGCCCTGGAAGAGGGCGACACCTTAAAGCTGAAAAGCATCCTGGAAAACACCCACCCCCAGGCCCTCCTGGAGGTCTGGGACGAGCTTAAGGGGGAGCACCGCTACGTCCTCCTCACCCTGCTCCCCAAGGAAAAGGCGGCGGAGCTCTTCTCCCACCTTCCCCCCGAGGCCCAGGCGGAGTACCTGAAAACCCTCCCCCCCTGGCGGGTGCGGGAGATCCTGGAGGAGCTCTCCCTAGACGACCTGGCGGACGCCTTCCAGGCGGTGGAGGAGGAAGACCCCGCCTTAGCCCAGCGCCTGAAGGCCGCGTTGGATCCGGAAACCCGGGCGGAGGTGGAGGAGCTCACCCAGTACGAGGAGGACGAGGCGGGCGGCCTCATGACCCCGGAGTACATCGCCCTTAAGTCCTCCATGACCGTGGAGGAGGTCCTGCGCTTCCTGAGGAGGGCCGCCCCCGACGCGGAGACCATCTACTACCTCTACGTGGTGGACGAGGAAGGGCGGCTCATCGGGGTGCTCTCCTTGAGGGACCTCATCGTGGCCGACCCCAGGACCCGGGTGAAGGAGATCATGAACCCGGAGGTGATCTTCGTCCGCACGGACACGGACCAGGAGGAGGTGGCCCGCCTCATGGCGGACTACGACTTCACCGTCTTGCCCGTGGTGGACGAGGAGGGGAGGCTGGTGGGCATCGTCACCATTGACGACGTGGTGGACGTGCTGGAGGAGGAAGCCACGGAGGACATCCACAAGCTGGCCGCGGTGGACGTGCCGGACCTGGTCTACAGCCAGGCCTCCGCCCTTCAGCTTTGGCTGGCCCGGGTGCGCTGGCTGGTGATCCTCATCCTCACCGGCATGCTCACCAGCTCCATCCTCCAGGGGTTTGAAAGCGTCCTGGAGGCGGTCACCGCCCTGGCCTTCTACGTGCCCGTGCTCCTGGGCACGGGGGGGAACACGGGCAACCAGTCCGCCACCCTCATCATCCGCGCCCTGGCCACCCGGGACCTGGACCTTAGGGACTGGCGGCGGGTCCTCTTCAAGGAAGCCCTGGTGGGAAGCCTCCTGGGCCTCACCCTGGCCCTCCTCCTCCTCCTCAAGGTGGCCTGGGACGGCCACCCCGCCCTCCTCCCCGTGGTGGGGGTGGCCCTCTTCCTCCTGGTCCTCTTCGCCAACCTGGTGGGGTCCATGCTCCCCATGGCCCTTAGGCGGCTTGGGGTGGACCCCGCTTTGGTCTCCAACCCCCTCATCGCCACCCTTTCCGACGTGATGGGCCTCCTCATCTACCTGACGGTGGCCCGGGTCCTCCTCCACCTCTAAGGAGATGGGTATGCGGATGATCGTGGAATGGACCAAGGGCAGCCCCCTGCGCCACGCCTGGCAGGGGGGAAGGCTCGTTCCCCTAGGGGAGGACCGGCCTGCCCCGGTGAACTACGGCCTCCTTCCGGGGCTCTTGAACCCCGCGGACGGGGAGGAGGTGGACGCGGTCCTCCTGGGCCCGCCCCACCCCCTGGGCGAGGCGGAGGGGGAGGTGGTGGGCCTCCTCTCCTTGGCCGACGGGGACCACAAGGTGGTCCTGGCCGGGGAAGGGCACCGAGGGGAGGACCTCGAGCCCCTCCTCGCCTGGTTCGCCCCGGAAAGGGCCCCGAGGCTCCTTCCCAAAGAGGCCGCCTTGGCCTTCCTGGAGGAGAGGAGGCGGGAACGGGACCGGTACCTGGGGGCCCTTTTGGGCCTGGCCGTGGGGGATGCCCTGGGGGCCCAGGTGGAGTTCATGCCCCAGGGGAGCTTTCCCCCGGTGACGGAGATGAAGGGGGGCGGCCCCCACCGCTTAGGCCCCGGGGAGTGGACGGACGACACCGCCATGGCCCTGTGCCTGGCGGAAAGCCTGGTGGAAAAGGGGTTTGACCCCCTGGACCAGATGCGCCGCTACCTCCTCTGGTACCGGGAAGGGCGCTACAGCCCCAAGGGGCACTGCTTTGACATCGGGAACACCACCCGGCGGGCCCTGGAGCGCTTCCTAAGGACCGGGGACCCCTTCTCGGGGCCCGAGGAGGAGGGCTCTGCGGGGAACGGAAGCCTCATGCGCCTGGCCCCCGTGGCCCTGGCCTACGCCAGGAGCCCAGGGCTTTTAGCGTACGCCCGGCTTTCCGCCCGCACCACCCACGGGGCCCGGGCCGCCCTGGAGAGCACGGAGGTCCTGGCCTGGCTCCTAAAGGAGGCCCTCCTGGGCCGGCCCAAGGCGGAGCTCCTGGCCCTGGAGCCTTTCCGGGACCAGCCCCTCCACCCCGATGTGGCCGAGGTGGTGGGGGGGAGCTTCTGGCGGCGGGCCAAGGCCGAGGGGTACGCCCCAAGAACCCTCGAGGCCGCCCTCCACGCCTTCGCCCACACAGGAAGCTTCGCCGAGGGCATGCGCCTCGCGGTGAACCTAGGGGGGGACGCGGACACCGTGGGGGCGGTCTACGGCCAGCTGGCCGGGGCCTACTACGGACGGGAGGCCATCCCGGAGGCCTGGCTTGGGCCCCTCTACCTGAGGGAACGGATAGAGGAGCTGGCCTTCGCCCTCTACAGGATGAGCATGGCGTCCCCCAAGGAGTAAAAGCGGTACCGCTCCGCCACCGCCAGCCGGTAGGCGGCCATGGTCCTTTCGTGGCCCAGGAAGGCCGCCACCAGCATGAGGAGGGTGGAGCGGGGCAGGTGGAAGTTGGTGAAGAGGGCGTCGATGGCCTTGAAGGCGTAGGGGGGGCGGATGAACAGCCTCGTCTCCCCTGCCCCCGGCACCACCCCCTCCCCCTCCCGCCAGGCGCTCTCCAGGGCCCGCACCACGGTGGTGCCCACCGCCACCACCCGCCGCCCCTCCCGCTTGGCCCGGTGGATGGCCTCCGCGGTGGCCTCGGGGATCTCGTAGGGCTCGGCGTGCATCTCGTGGCGCTCGGGGTCCCCCTTCACCGGGCGGAAGGTGCCGGGGCCCACGTGCAGGGTGAGGAAGTGGAGCTCCACCCCCATCCCCTTTAGCCTTTCCAAAAGCCCGGGGGTGAAGTGGAGGCCCGCGGTGGGGGCGGCCACGGAGCCCGGGCGCTTGGCGTAGACCGTCTGGTAGCGCTCCAGGGGGACCTTGGCCTTGATGTAGGGGGGAAGGGGCACCTCCCCCACCTCCTCCAGGTGGGCCTGGAGGTCCCCTTGGAAGCGGAGGAGGCGGACCCCATCCCCTTCCACCCCCACCACCTCTGCGAAGAGCCCCTCCACGGGGGCGAGGTCCCTAGGGGAAAGGAACCGAAGCCGGGTGCCGGGGGGGGCCTTCCGGGCCGGGCCCAGGAGGGCTTCCCATAGCCCCGGGGCCCTTTCCCGCACCAGGAGGACCTCCACCCTGCCCCCCGTGGGCTTCTGGGCCAGGAGGCGGGCCGGGATCACCTTGCTCTCGTTGAAGACCAGGACATCCCCCGGGCGGAGGTAAAGGGGCAGGTCCCGCACCCGGCGGTGCTCGGCCCTAAAAGGGCCTTCCCGGAAGAGCACCATCATCCGGGCCATGTCCCGGGGCTCCGCGCCCTCCTGGGCGATGAGCTCCGGGGGAAGGGGGTAGTCGTAGGCCTCGAGGCTCATCCCTTAGGGGCCATGAAGGCCTCGGGGATGTCCGGGAGGTGGGTGAAGCGGTCCACCGCGTCGATGAGCTTCTGGGCGGTGGTCTCCCGGAAGGCGATGACCTCCACCCGGATGCCCCGCTCCATGAGGACCTCCAGGATCTCCACGAAGTCCCCGTCCCCGCTGCCCAAGACCACCACGTCCAGGTAGGGCATGAGGCGCACCATGTCCGCGGCGATGCCCATGTCCCAGTTGCCCTCGTAGATGGGCCTTCCCCCCTCCCCCGTTTCCTTCAGGGTGAGGTACATGCGCCGCACCTTGTAGCCGATGGTGGAGAGCTTGTAGATGAAGGGCCAGGCGGAGGTGTCCCCCTCCTTCTCCACCACGTAGGCCGTGGCCCGCACCAACCGCCTCCCCCCCACCGCAAAGCGGAGGAGGCTTTCAAAGTTCACGTTGCGCTCGTAGTAGTCCCGGGCGGAGTGGTAGAGGTTCTGGGTGTCCACGAAGACCCCCACCCGCTGCTCCCGGTAGTGGCCAAGGGGTTCAGGCTCCATCGGCCACCATCTTAGCGAGTTCCGCCACCCTTCCCGCGAGGGCCTCCGCCACCTCCTCCACCAGTCCTGCGGGCCCCTCCACCATGACCCGCACCAGGGGCTCGGTGCCCGAGGGGCGGACGTTCACCCGCCCCAGGCCCTGAAGGGCCCGCTCCGCCTCGGCGATGGCCTCCCTCAGGGCGGGGTGGGCCATGACCCGGGCCTTGTCCGCCACCCGGACGTTTTTCAGCACCTGGGGGTAGAGGGGGAGGGCCTCGTACCAGTCGGCAAGGTCCCCCCCAAGCGCCTTTAGGGCCTTTAGGACGAAGAGGGCGGTGAGGAGCCCGTCCCCCGTGGTGTGGTGCCGCCTCAGGATCACGTGCCCCGAGGGCTCCCCCCCGAGGTGGAGGCCCTTTTCCTTCAGCATCTCCAGCACGTACCGGTCCCCCACCGCCGCCCGGTGGAAGGCGATGCCCTCCTCCTTTAGGCGCACCTCCAGGGCCATGTTGCTCATCACCGTGCCCACCACCCCCTCCTCCCCTAGGGCCTTGGCCAGGAGGTAGAGGGCGTGGTCCCCGTGGAAAAGCCGCCCCTTCCGGTCCACAAAAAGCGCCCGGTCCCCGTCCCCGTCAAAGGCCACCCCCAGGTCCAGGCCGAGCTCCACCACGAAGCGGGCCAAGGCCTCGGGGTGGGTGGAGCCGCAGGCCCGGTTGATGTTCCGCCCGTCCGGGGTGTTGAAGAAGGCCAGGACCTCGGCCCCCGTCCGCTGGAAGAGCTTGGGGCCTAGGCGGTAGGTGGCCCCGTGGGCGAGGTCCAGGCCGATCTTTAGCCCAGAGAGGTCCGGGGCGTGCTCCAGGAGGAAGTCCAGGTAGAGCCGTTCCGCCTCCCGGAAGTCCCCCACCGTGCCCACGCCCCTCAAGGGGTGGGCCTCCTCCAAAAGGGCCTCGATGGCCTCCTCCGCCTCGTCGGAGAGCTTTTCCCCGTCGGGGCCGAAGAACTTGATGCCGTTGTCCTGGTAGGGGTTGTGGCTGGCGGAGATCACCGCCCCGGCGGTGGCGGAAAGGGCCCGGGTGAGGTGGGCCACCCCGGGGGTGGGGAGGACGCCCAGGTGCTCCACCCGCACCCCCTGGCCCAGAAGCCCCGCGGCCAGGGCGGCCTCGAGGAGGTCCGAGGACTCGCGGGTGTCCTTGGCCAGGAGGACCACGGGCCTCCTCTCCCGCGCCCGGAAGTAGGCCCCCGCCGCCTGCCCGAGCCTCAGGACGAACTCCGGGGTCAGGGGGGGCTTCCCCACCTCCCCCCGCACGCCGTCGGTGCCGAAGTAGCGCCGCATCGGGGGCACTATACCAGAAAGCCCCCCGGGGGCCTCCCGGGGGGCTCGGCCGGGCCCCTTCAGTAGGGGGTGGTGAAGGGGCAGGCCTCAGGCCCGGGCTGGACGAAGGTGCGGTTGTTGTTGGCCCAGTCCAGGGCGTCCTTCAGGGCCTCCTGGTAGCTCCGCCACGGGTCGCCGCTAAAGGCGGTGGGGTGGGCGCCGAGCTCGGCGTTGGCCTCATTGATGAGGTCCCCCACCCGGGCGAAGCCCGCGGGGTTAGCGCTTAAGGTGCCGGGGGCGTAGACCAGGGCGTTCGGGTTCACGAAGCCGGCCCGCACGTTGAGGGCCATGGCCGCCATCTGGGCGGAGAGCATGTAGGCCATGTTGGTGGCGTTCGCCCCAAGGAGCCAGGTGCGGAACTGGGCGTAGCCCGTGGGGTCAAAGGGGTTGCCTGAAGCGTCCACCAGGTTGAGGCTGCTCAGGTAGGCCAGGGTGCCCGCCATGCCGCCCGGCATACCGTTCATGGCCCGCTCGCCGTTCTTATTGCTCCAGAAGCCTATGGTCCGGCCGCCCCCCGGCCCCAGGCAGACGTTGCCGAAGTTGGGCCCCGGAGTGTCCGTGGCGCCCACGCTCACCGTGCCCGAGGTGGGGGTGGTGTTGATCCACTGGCCTGCGGGCCACCAGCCGGGCGGGGGCGGGACCTCCGTCACGGTGTAGGGGCCGGTGTTGGGCATGACCAAGAAGCTGTAGCGCCCCAGCGAGCCCGACTCCGTGCTGGTGTACCCCACCTCTGGGGGCTCGGGCGGGGTAAGCTCTATGCGCCAGCCGCCGATGGGGAGCTCGCCCTCATCCCAGAGCCCGTCGGTGTCCGTGTCGTACCACTTGTAGCCGTAGATGGCCACGGGGCGGGGCTCCTCCTCTCCCCCACCGGAGGAGCGCACCTTGAAGTTGTCCGTCTTGCTCCGGTTGGGCAGGAACCCGAAGACCCCTTCCCCAGGCCGGTAGTCCGCCACCGGGGTGAGCCAGACCTTGTACTCCCCGCCGGGGTTGGGGGTGTCGGCGAAGGGGTAGAGCTGCACCACCACCGTGTTCACCCCGCAGCGGATGACGGTGTTGTAGGCGTGGGTTCCCGTATAGGCCGTGAAGAAGCCCCCGGACACGGTGATGACCCCGTTATCGGGGCCGTAACCGGAAAGGAGCACGCTCCCCGAGGGGTCGGTGATCTGGAAGTAGTACTGGCCGTCGGGCAGGCCCTGGGCAGAGCAGGTCTGGGGGCCGCCGTTCAGGTAGACATCCTCCTTGCGGTCGTAGACGTTCCCGTTCACCAGGGTCCCGTCCCCGAGGGAGGTGAAGATGGCCCCTTGGAAGCCGCCCCCACCTCCGCCGCCTCCCCCCTGGGCCTGGGGGTCCAGCTGACCTGTAGGCCCCGAGCAGGCCCAGAGGAGAAGGCCCAAAACCCCTACAACGGTATACCATCTATGCTTCATTGCCCCACCTCCTCACCTCCCACCTTAGAAAGGCCAGGAAAACCTGTCTTCCCCCAAAAAGGGTAGGGGGAAGGTCGGGGGCAGGCCGAGACTTAAGACCTAGGACTTTAGGCGGAGCACCAGCTCCACCCGCCGCCGCACCCCCAGCTTGGCGAAGACGGAGGAGAGGTGGGCCTTCACCGTCTTCTCGGAAAGGCCGAGCCGCTGAGCGATCTCCCGGTTGGAAAGCCCCTCCGCCGCCAGGTGGGCCACCAGCTCCTCCCGGGGGGTGAGGCGGGAAGGGGTGGGGTTCCAGAAGGCCGCCAGGAGGCGGCGCTCCGCCCAGACCTCCCCCCGGGCCACCGCGGGGAGGGCCTTTTCCAGGACCTCGAGGCCCTGGTGGGGGTACAGGTACCCCCGGTAGCCCAGGCGCAAAGCCCCCTCCGCCAGGTGGGGGCTGGCCAGGAGGGCCAGGGTGGCGGGGAGGGGGGGCGGCCCCTCCAGGTGGGTGAGGAAGACCAAGGCCAGCTGGGCCTTTTGGGGGTCCGGGACCACCTCGTGCCCCAAGGCCTTCAGGCGCTCCGCCAGGGCCTCCTCCAGGACCTTGGCCCCCAGGTTGAGCCAGATGCGGGCCATTCCAATCCCATCCTAGCGCTTCGGATAAAATCCCTCCCCATGAAGGAAGGATTGCAAGCGGCCTGGCCCGTGGCCCTAGGCTATTTCCCGGTGGCCGTGGCCTTCGGGATGCTGGGGGTAGGGGCCGGGCTTTCCCCCTGGACGGTGGCGCTCATCTCCCTTCTCGTCTTTGCCGGGGCCGCCCAGTTCGCCCTGGTGGGGCTTCTCGCCACGGGAACCCCACCCCTCCTTTCAGCCCTCCTCGCCCTCCTCCTCAACCTCCGCCACGCCTTCTACGGCCCCGTCCTCAAACCCTACCTGACAGGAAGCCCCCTCCTCGCCTTTTTCCTCACCGATGAGGTCTTCGCCCTAGCCCTGCACAGGCTTCCAGAGCTTCCCGAAGGGAAACGGCCGGGCTTCTTCCTGGGCCTTGGCCTAGGGGCCTACGCCAGCTGGAACCTGGGCACCCTGACGGGGGCGTTGGGGGCCCAGGGGCTTAAGGCCTTCCCCGCCCTGGCCCAAGGCCTCACCTTCGCCCTACCCGCCCTCTTTTTCCTCCTCGCCCTTCCCCATCTGAAAAACCCCGTGGCCCTCCTGGCAGGGGGCGTGGCCCTGGCCTGCCACCTTGGGGGCGAAACCGCCTTGGGCCTTCTCCTGGCGGGGGCCATCGGGCTTTGGGGAGGAAGGCCTTGACCCTGGCCCTCCTGCTCCTGGCCCTGGGCACCTATCTCCTACGCCTCTTTCCCTGGCGCTGGGGGCGGAGGTTGGGGGTGGGCCAGGTGGGGCCCAGCCTGGTGGTGGCCCTCTTCCTGGTTTCGGCCTTCTCCCCCCCACCCTCCCCGGAGTGGGCGCGGGTGGCCCTGGGCCTCTTCGGGGTCTACGCCGCCGCCCGGGCCACGGGCCACCTGGGCGCGGCGATCCTCCTAGGAGTGGCCCTGTACACCCTCCTGAGCTTGGGGGGCTAGGCCTTGGCGGAAAGCCAGTCCTCCCCCATCCCCACCTCCACCTCCAGGGGGACGGAGAGGGGGTAAACCCCTTCCATGGTCTCCTTGGCCAACTGGGCGGCCTCCTCCGCCCGCGCCTTTGGGGCCTCCAAGACCAGCTCGTCGTGCACCTGGAGGAGGATGCGAACGCCCAAGGGCCTGAGCCTGGGGAAGAGCTTCACCATGGCCAGCTTCATGAGGTCCGCGGCGGTGCCCTGCACGGGCATGTTGAAGGCCATGCGCTCCGCCGCCTCCCGCACGCTCTTCACCCGGGCGTTGAGGTCGGGCACGTAGCGGCGGCGGCCGAAGAGGGTCTCCACGTACCCCTTCTTCCGCCCCTCCTCCAAGGTTTTGGCGATCCAGGCCCGCACCTTGGGGAAGCTCTGGAAGTAGCGCTCGATGAAGGCCGCCGCCTCCTCGTAGGGGATGGAGAGCTCCTGGGAGAGGCGGTGGGCGGACATCCCGTAGAGCACCCCGAAGTTCACCGTCTTGGCCGCCCGGCGCATGGCCCCGTCCACCCCCTCGGGGGGCACGCCGAACATCCAGGCGGCGGTCTCGGTGTGGATGTCCTTCCCTTCCCGGAAGACCCGGATGAGGTTCTCGTCCCCCGAGAGGTGGGCGAGGACCCGGAGCTCGATCTGGCTATAGTCCAGGGCCACCAGGAGATGGCCCTCCTCGGCAATGAAGGCCTTGCGGATGCGCTGGCCTAAGGGGGTGCGCACGGGGATGTTCTGCAGGTTGGGGTCGGAGCTGGAGAGGCGGCCCGTGGCGGTGGCCGTCTGGTTGAAGCGGGTGTGGAGCCGGCCGGTTTTGGGGTGGACCAGCCTGGGGAGGGGGTCTATGTAGGTGCTCTTGAGCTTCATGAGCTCCCGGTACTCCAGGATCCGCCCCACGATGGGGTGGGCCTCCCTTAAGAGCTCCAGGACGGCGGCGCTGGTGGAGCGCTTGCCCGTCTTCTCCGTCTTGCCGATGGGGGGTAGGCCGAGCTCGTCAAAGAGGACCCGCTCCAGCTGGTCCCTAGAGTTCAGGTTGAAGGGGTGGCCCGCCAGGCGGTGGACCTCGGCCTCGAGGCGCTCCAGCTCAAAGGCCACCTCCTGGGAAAGGGCCTCCAGGTAGGGCACATCCAGCCGCACCCCCGTGGCCTCCATGTGGGCGAGGACCTGGGCGAGGGGCCGCTCCACCTCCCGGTAGAGCCAAAGGAGCCTTTCCTCCTCCGCCACCCGGGGGTAAAGGGCCTGCCAGAGCCTTTCCGAAAGGAGGGCCCGGGCGGCGGCGTCCTCCTTCCACTCCCCCCCGTACCGCCGGGCCACCCCCTCGGGGTTGGTGTTCCCCGGGTCCAGGAGGTAGGCGAGGAGCATGGGGTCGTCCCCCGGCGGGATCTCCCGGCCCTCCCTCAGGGCCAGGACCGAGAGGTCCTTGGCGAGGAGGCCCCGGATCTCCTTCAGGTCCTTTAGGGCCCCCACGGGGTCTTCCGCCCGATGGACCCGCCCCTCCTTGGCCCCCGCCAGGGCCAAAAGCTCCGCCCACATGGGCTCGGGGCGGGAGAGGAGGAAGCCCAAAAAGGCCCCTCCAGGCGGGGGCCAGGGGGCCTCCTCCGCCTCCTTGGGGGCCTCCAGAAGGCCGAACTCGTGGAGGAGGCTTCCGAACTCAAGCCGCTCCAAAAAGGCCTTAAGCCCCTCCCAGTCGGGCTCCCGCCTCTTGGCGAAGTCCACCTCCAGGGGGAGGTCGGTGCGGAGGCGGGAAAGCTCCAGGGACATCTGGAGCTTATCCAGGTTATTCCGGATGGCCTCCCGCACCCTTTCCGGCTTCACCTGGTCCAGGTTCTTTAGAATCGCTTCCAGGCTACCCCACTCCTTCAGGAGCTTCAGGGCGGTCTTCTCCCCGATGCCGGGCACCCCGGGGAGGTTGTCCGAAGGGTCCCCCACCAGGGCCCGGTACTCCACCCACCTCTCCGGGGAGAGGCCGTAGCGCTCCTGGAGCCACCCGGGGGTCAGGACCTCCCCCTCGGGGTGGAGGAGGTGGATCCGGTCGGAAAGGAGCTGGTAGAGGTCGCGGTCCGCGCTCAGGATGCGCACCTCGTACCCCTCCCTTTCTGCCTTCTTGGCCAGGGTGGCGAGGACATCGTCCGCCTCAAAGCCCGGGACCTCAAGGCGCACGAGGCCCAAAAGGTCCACCAGCTCCTTGATGAGGGCGAGCTGCCGGGGAAAGTCCTCCGGGGTGGGGGCCCGGCCCGCCTTGTAGGCCTCGTAGGCCTCGTGGCGGAAGGAGGGGGCCTTGGCGTCAAAGACCACGATGGCCACCTCCCCATCCTCCTTCAGGGCCTTGAGGAGGCTTTTGGCGAAGCCATAAACCGCCTGCACGGGCTCGCCCCGGCTGGTGGTGAGGCCCTTGAGGGCGAAAAAGGTGCGGTAGGCCAGGTGGTGGCCGTCCACCAGGAGGACCCGGCCCTTGGGCTCAAAGAGGGGCAGCATCCCTCACATTCTACGGACCCGGCCCCGGGTGGCCTCGGTGAGGGCCTGGGCTAAGGCCTCGAGGCGGTCCTTGGGAAGCCTCAGGCGCAGGAGGACCCCTTCCTCCCGGTACTCCTCCGCCACGGGTAGGCCCCTAAGGGCCCGGTAGGCCGCCCCCACCTCGGCAAAAGGGACCAGGAAGGCCGCCTCGGCCCAGTCCACGATGGGGACCTTCCCCGCCCGCCTCAAGGCCTCCGCCGCCATCCCCCCGTAGGCCCGCACCAGCCCCCCCGCCCCGAGCTTCACCCCCCCGAAGTAGCGCACCACCACCACGGCCACCCGGTCCAGGCCCTGGGCCTCTATGGCGTGAAGGATGGGGCGGCCCGCGGTGCCGCTGGGCTCCCCGTCGTCGGAGAAGCGGTAAAGGGGGCCGATCCGGTAGGCGTAGGGGTTGTGGGTGGCCTCCCTTTCCGAAGCCCATTCCAAGAAGGCCAGGGCCTCCTCCTCCGAGGCCACGGGGGCCGCCTTGGCGAGGAAGCGGCTTTTCCCGATGACCTCCTCGTACACCACAGGTTCGGCCAAGGTCATACGGCCTCCCCTAAAGCCCGAACCCAGGGCACCCCCTGGGCGTGCAGGGCGTGGGCCAGTTTCAAATCCACCGTCAAAAGCTGGGCCCCTTTCTCTTCCGCCAAGGCCACGTAAAAGGCGTCGTAGGCCCGCTTTTGCCCCAAAGCCCCCGCCCAGCGCAAAGCCCGAAGGGCCAGAGCTTCATCCTCGGCGAAGCGGTCGGGAAGCTCTAAAAGGATCTCCAAGAGCTCTTCCGCCTCCCCTTGCGCCATCCTGCGGGCAAACACCAGGGCACGGAGAACCGAGGCCACTTCCGCGGCAAAAAGCCGGGGCACCCACACCTCACCTTTTGGAGCCTCCTCCCGCCAGAAGGCCTCCGCCTCCTTCTGGGCCGGATGGGGCAGGACAAGGGCTAGGGCAAGGGAAGCATCAACCACCCAGTAGATCTTGGACACGCCCCTCCCTCACCTCTTCTAAAAGGCCCTCCAAACTCAGGCCCTCCAAGGAAATCCGCCCCCTAAGGGAAGAAAGCCGCCTCAAGGCTTCGCTCCTGGAAACCTCCCGAAGACCTTTGTCCAAAAGCTCACGGAGGACTTCGCTGGCACTTACCCGGCGGCCTCGCTTCTGGCTTAGCTCCTGGGCCAGGGTTTTCAGCCGGATCCACTGGTCCTCTTCCAGAGAAACCCGAATCCGCCGGTACCCCATAAGGGCATTCTACCCTTTTCCCAAGGCCCCCAGGGCCACCCGCTCCATGCCCACGGGGTCCGGCAGGAGGCCCGTCCAGATCCGGAAGGCCAAGGCCCCCTGCCAGGCCAGCATGGGAAGGCCGGTCTGCACCCCTAGGCCCCGGGCCTTGGCCTCCTTTAGGAAGCGGGTCCAAAGGGGGCGGTAGACCAGGTCCACGGCCACTCCTTCGTCCGGAAAGAGCCCCGGGGGGAGGGGGGTGGCCCCGGGATCGCCTAGGCCCACCGAGGTGGCGTTCACCAGGAGGTAGGCCGCCCGGGCCGCCTCCAGGGGCACCGCCTCGAGGCCCATCTCCTCCGCCAGGGCCTGGGCGCGCTCCGGGGTGCGGTTCCAGACCCAGACCTCAAGGCCCGCCCCCTTCAGGGCGTAGGCCACCGCCCGCCCCGCCCCCCCCGCCCCCAGGACCAGGGCCGGGCCCCTTAGGGGAAAGCCCCCGGCCTCCAAGGCCATGAGGAAGCCGGGGGCATCGGTGTTGAAGCCGAGGAGGTGCCCCTCCGCCGAAAGGACGGTGTTCACCGCCCCGATGGCCCGGGCCTCGGGGGAAACCCAGTCCAGAAGGGGCAGGGCCCTTTCCTTGAGGGGCACGGTGAGGTTCACCCCCCTGTACCCCCGGCGGACCTCCTGAAGCCTCTCGGAAAGGGCCTCCGGAGGGGTGTCCAGGGCCTCGTAGGTGCCCCGTAGGCCCAAGGCCGAGAGGGCCCAGGCGTGCATGGCCGGGGAAAGGGAGTGGGCAATGGGGTGGCCTAAGACCGCCAGGCGGAGCATGCCCCCCATCTTACCCCGCGTTCCTCAGGCCCGCCGCCACCCCCAGGATGGAGAGGAGGAGGGCCTTTTTCAGGGCCTCGTCCTCCGCGCCCCCGGGGGCGCGGTAGCGGCGGAGGAGCTCCACCTGCAGGAGGTTGATGGGGTCCACGTAGGGGTTCCGTAGGGCGATCTGGCGCTCCAGGGTCTTCTGGTTGTGGAGAAGGGGGGCCTGGAAGACGGCCTCCAAAAGGGCCACCGTCTTCCGGTACTCCTCCGCGATCCGGTCAAACAGGGGCCGGAGGGGCTCGGGGACGAGCCTTAAGTAGAGCCGGGCCACCCCCAGGTCCGCCTTGGCCAGGGCCATGGCCGCGCTCTCCAGGGTGGTGGCGAAGAAGGGCCAGCCCCGGTACATCTCCTGGAGGAGGGAAAGGGGCAGGCCTTCCAGGGCGGAAAGCCCGTACCAGCCGGGGAGGAGGAGCCGCACCTGGGTCCAGGCCATGACCCAGGGGATGGCCCGGAGGTCGCGGATGTCCCGCACCCGGCCGTGGCGGTAGACGGGGCGGCTGGCGATGGGGAGTTCCCCGATCTCCCGGATGGGGGTGAGGTGCTCGAAGAAGGGGAAAAAGCCCTCGGCCTGAAGGAGGGCCCGGTAGCGCTCCACGCTTAAGGCGGCGGCCTCCTCCAGGGCCTCGAGCCAGGAGGGCCTGGGGTCTTCCCCCTCCGCCAAAGCGGCCAGGGCGAAGTGGTAGAGGAGCTGCTCCAGGTGGCGCACGGCCAGCTCCACATGCCCGTAGCGGTCCGCCAGGGCCTCCCCCTGCTCCGTGAGGCGGAGGCGGTGGCCCACGCTCCGTGGGGGCAAGGAGGCGATGGCCCGGCCCGCGGGGCCCCCGCCCCTCGCGGTGGAGGTGCCCCGGCCGTGGAAGAAGTGGACCTTAAGTCCCGCCTCTTCCCCCACCGCCGCCAGGGCCTCCTGGGCCTGGTAAAGCGCCAGGTTGGCCGCCAGGAAGCCCGCGTCCTTGTTGGAGTCGGAGTAGCCGATCATCACCTCCACCCCGCCCCGCCCCCGGGCGTGGGCCAGGAAGACGGGGTTCTGGAGGAGGCGGCGGAGGACCTGGGGGGCCCGCCCTAGGTCCTCCAGGGTTTCAAAGAGGGGCGCCACGTCGTAGGGGAGGGGTTTTCCTGGGCGGTAGTCCCCCACCTCCCGGGCGAGGAGGAAGACCGCGAGGACATCCCTAGGCCCGTGGGCCATGGAGACCACGTGGGCCCCCCGGTCCCGCCAGGCCCTTAGGGCCCCGAGGGCCACCCTTAAGGCCTCCCCCTCCGGGGCCTGGCCCACGGGGAGGAGGGGGCGCGGGGTCTTGAGCTCCTCCGTGAGGAGGGCCTCCTGGGCCTCCTCGGGAAGGCCCAGGAAGTCCGGGTGCACCCCCCCAAGCCGGAGGAGCTCGGCCGCGGCCTCCAAGAGCTTCCCCGACTCCTCCCTAAGGTCCAGGGGGGCCAGGGCCAGGCCGAAGGCGGAGAGGCGGGCGGAAAGGGGCCTAAGGAAGACCCGGGCCACCTCCCCCAGGCCCGCCTCCTCCAGGCCCCGTTCCGCCTGGAGGAGGGCCCGGGCAAAGTCCTCTTCGGAAAGGGCCTCCCCCTCAAGCTTGCCGTACAGGGCGGCGAAGTAGCGCCGGTAGGGCTCCCCGGGAAAGCGCTCCACCCCCTCCCCCCCTTCCCGCACCGCCCGGGGCGCGGGAAGGCGGGCCTCGGAGAGGGAGAGGTCCCGCACCAGGGCCTCGAGCTCCGCCAGGTAGCGCTCCTTGGCCACCCGCCGGGCGTAGGCCGCGGCGAAGGCCGTGACCTCGGGGGTCACGAAGGGGTTCCCGTCCCGGTCCCCCCCGATCCAGCTCCGGAAGCGCACGGGGCTTTTCAGGCGGGGCCTTTTCCCGTAGACCCGCTCAAAGGCGGCCTCGAGGCGCTCTAGGAGGAGGGGCACCGCCTTCCAGAGGGTGGTGGGCAGGTAGTAAAGCCCCCCCTTGATCTCGTCCTCCACCGAGGGCCGGGCCTTGCGCACCTCCTCCGTGGCGTAGAGGAGGGCCACCCGGGCCTTGAGCTCCTCCTTATCCCCCCTTTCCAGGACCTCCTGGATCCTCTCCAGGTGGTGCCTCAGGGTGCGGCGGCGGGTCTCCGTGGGGTGGGCGGTGAAGGTGAGGAGGAGCTCCAGGCGGTTTAGATGGGCCTCCGCCTCCTCCAGGGAAAGCCCCCGGGCCTTCAGGGCCTGGGCTAAGGCCAAAGGCCCCTCGGGCCTTGGGGCCTCCGGGGTTTCCGCCTCCGCCCGGAGGCGGTTCACCCGCACCCGGTGGCGCTCCTCCGCCAGGTTCACCAGGTGGAAGTAGTGGGTGAAGGCCCGCACCAAAGCCTCCGCCTCGGCCACGGAAAGGGCCCCCGCCTTGGCCAAAAGGGCCTCCCCCGCCCCCTCGTCCCCCTGGCGGCGGGCCTTGGAGAGGAGGCGCACCTCCTCCACCAGGGCAAAAAACCGCTCCCCCGAGACCCTCCCGATGGCCTCCCCCAGGAGGCGGCCCAGGAGGTCCACCTCCTCCTTGAGGAGGGAAAAGGGGTCTTCCCTCACGGCTCCTCCCACACGTAGGGGCTGATGGAAAGGGGCCGCCCCCCCGAAAACTCCAGCTCGGTGGCGTGGAAGCGGGCCTTCCCCTCCGCCGCGCGGAAGGGCTGGGGGCGGCCGGTGAGGAAGCGGGCCAGGAAGGTCTCCACCTCCCCCCCGATGATGGAGCGGTAGGTGCCGGTCATGCCCACGTCGGTCTGGTAGAGGGTGCCCTTGGGGAGGGGCCCCGCGTCTAGGGTGGGGACGTGGGTGTGGGTGCCCAGCACGGCGGAGACCCGGCCGTCCAGGTAGTGGGCCAGGGCCATCTTCTCGCTGGTGGCCTCCGCGTGGACCTCCACCAGGACGTAATCCGCCCGCTCCTCCAGAAGGAGGCGGTCCAGGGCGCGAAAAGGGTCGTCCAGGGGGTCCATGAAGACCCGGCCCATGACCTGGACGAAGAGGAGGCTCTCACCCCCCGCCTCGAGGCGCCACCACCCCCGCCCCGGGGTGCCCGGCGGGTAGTTCAGGGCCCGCACCACGGGCTCCGTTTCCAGAAGCTCGTAGACCTCCTTGTGGTCCCAGGCGTGGTTGCCTAAGGAGACGAGGTCCACCCCCGCCTCCCTCAGGCGGCGGTAAGCCCTTTTGTCCAGGCCCTTTCCCCGGGCGGCGTTCTCCCCGTTGGCGATGACCAGGTCGTAGTGGGCCCGGATGTCGGGCAGGTGGAGGGCCACGGCCCTGAGGCCGGGCTCGGCCATCACGTCGCCGATGAAAAGAACCCGCATGGGGGCATTATACGCACCCCACGCGGGGGGCCTTCAGGCTAGCCCACCTTGATGTAGGCGTAGCCCTTGCTCTGGAACTCCCCCAAAGCCCCCACGCCCGAGGGCACCCACTTGATGAAATCGTCCGGGCGGAGCTTGTCCTTGGGGATGTTGTTGCGGGTGAAGGTGATCTCGCAGATGTAGAACTCCACCCCCAGCTGGGCCAGCTGGCGGATGCGGCCGAAAAGGGCCTCCCGGTCGTACTGGGTGCTGGCCCAGGGGGTTCCTTCCAGGTCCTTCAAGAAGGGGTGTACCCCGGCCCCGTGGGCCACCACCACGATGCGGATCTTGAAGGGGTCGTTGTCGTAGACGGAAAGGTGGTTGGCGATGTTGGTGAGCATCTGGCCGAAGCGGGTGGGGTCCCCAAAGTCCGCGTGGTAGACCACGGCCACCGGGGTTTCCTTCTTGAATTGGGCGTACTCCACCCGCTCGTTGGCCTGGGCCCTGAGCAGGGACGAAGCCCCGAGAAGCGCCGACACCCGAAGAAGCCACCTGCGGCTGATCCCGTTCACTTTTCCCCCCTTAGAAGGCAAGGGTACAGCCAAGGGGCCTAGCGCGCAAGGGGGGTACGCTACTGGGCCGAGGAGGAGCGCCTTTGCAGGAGGTAGACCACCCCGTAGCCGATGGCGGCGATGATGAGAACCGGCACAACGTAGGTGAGGAGGGTCCAGATCAGGCCGGAGATGGCCAGGAGGAGCTTGCCCAAGAAGGTGAAAACCCAACCCCCCACCCAGAGGAAGAGGAGGACCCCCACCACCACCAGAAGGCCGAGGACCACCCACTCCAGGATGTCGCGCAGGGTGCGTTCCATAAGGAAAGGATACACTAAAAACCGTGGACCGGCGGCAACCCTACCGCACGGAGGAGGGCATCGTGGTGGGGCGGAAGGTCCTGCCCCAGGGCGACCTCCTCCTGCGCTTCGTGACGCCGGGGGGGAGCCTCGAGGCCCTGGCCAAGAAGGGAAGCCGCCCCACCGGGCGCTCGGGGCGGCTTTCCCTTTTCCACCACGTGCGCTTCCAGCTCTACGCCAAGGAGGAGGCCCTCCCCCTCCTCACCCAGGCGGAGCTTTTGGGGAAGCTCTTCGGCCTGGAAGAACCCCGGCGCTTCCTCCTGGCGGGCTTCCTCGCCGAGCTGGCCTACCGCCTGGCCTCCCCCGAGGCGGCGGGGCGGGTTTGGCCGGTCTTCGTTTCGGGCCTTAGGGGCATCGCCAAGCACGAAAACCCCCTCCTTCCCCTGGTCTGGGCGGGCTGGCGGGTGGTGAAGGCGGGGGGGCTCGCCCCCGACCTCCGGGGAGAGGGGGAGCGCCTGAAGGAGGGGCGGCTGGGGGCGGAAGGGGTCTACCTGGGCCCCAAGGGGGTGGAGGCCCTCTGGGCCATCCTCCACCTGCCCGGGGGGGAAGCGTTGGGCCACCTGGAGGAGGCCCCTTTGGAGAGGCTCTTCCTGGCCCTCAAGGCCCACGCGGAGGCCGCTTTAGGCCCCCTGCAGGCGGGGGCCCTTTTGGGTTAGGAGGCCAAAACCCGCTCCTCCAGGCCCTTCAGCAGGCTTTCTATGTTCTCCTGCATGAGCTTCTGCACCAGCTTCTGCAACAGGCCCCCAAAGATGGGGATGGTGAGCTCGTAGGTGAGGGTGAGGACCACCCGGGTGCCCTCCCCCTCGGGGAGGAAGGCCCAGGTGCCCTCGTAGCGGTCAAAGTCCCCCTCGGGGGACCAGAACCGGTTCTTAAGCCCGGCGTCGTCCCACTCCTCCTCCTCCAGCCAGCGCACCTTCTTGCCCATGGCCACCGCCACCCACTCGCTTTTGGTGCGGTGGCCCTCCTGGGCCAGGACCCGAAGGGTCTCCACCTCCTTGAGGTAGGGCTTGAGGCCCTCCAGGTCCTTGGCCAGGGCGTAGACCTTCTCCGGGGGGGCGGGGATGAAGCGTTCGGCGCGAACCTCAGGCATGGGCCCTTTTTACCCCTTTTCCTCCTCCTGGGCAAGCCGGTAGGCCTCGAGGGCCACCCCCAAGGGGAAACCCCGCCCCAGGAGGAAGCGCACCGCCTTGGCCTTGTCCTTCCGGTGGGGGTAGCGGAGGAGGACCTTTAGGGCGTCCTCGAGGGAGGCCTCCCCCACCGCCTCCTCCGCCACCTCCTCGGGGACCCCCCGGGCCAGGAGGAGGGCCTTGAGCTTCAAGGGCCCGTACTTGCGGTGGGTGTCCACAAACGCGCGGGCGAAGGCCCTATCGTCCAGGTAGCCCATGGCCTTAAGGCGCTCCAGGACCTCCGCCACCGCCTCCTCTGGAAAGCGGGCGGAGAGCTTCTCCCTAAGGCGCCCTTCGCTGTAGGCCCGCCCCGCAAGGAGCCTTAAGGCGTAGGCCATGGCCTCCTGGTAGGCCCCCATCCCCCTTAGGGTAACCTAAGGCCCATGCGGGTCTTCGCCATCGCCGACCCCCACCTCTCCCGGCTCCACCCCAAGCCCATGACCGTCTTTGGGCCGGCCTGGGCGGGGCACCCCGAGGCCTTCTTCCGGGGCTGGCGGCGGGTGGTGGGCCCGGAGGATCTGGTCCTCGTCCCCGGGGACATCTCCTGGGCCATGCGCCTAGGGGAGGCCCTCCCCGACCTTTTGGACCTCGCGGCCCTCCCCGGGAAAAAGGTTCTCCTGAAAGGAAACCACGACTACTGGTGGCCCTCCATCAGCCGCTTAAGGGCCGTCCTCCCCCCGGGGATGTACGCCCTGCAGAACGACGCCCTGGTGCTGGAGGGGGTGGCGGTGGCGGGAACGCGGGGCTGGCAGTACCCCCCGGAGACGGAGGAGGAGGCCCGCGTCTTCGCCCGGGAGGTGGAAAGGCTCAAGCTCTCCCTGAAGGCTTTGGAGGGGCAGGACTACAGGAAGCTGGTGGTGGCCTTCCACTTCCCCCCCTTCGGACCCAAGGGGGAGGCCTCGCCCCTTTTGGAGCTTGCGGCGGAGGCGGGCCCCCAGGCCATCGTCTACGGCCACCTGCACGGGGCCGACCCCGAGAGGCTCCCCCAGGCCTACCGGGGCATCCCCCTCCACCTGGTGGCCGCGGACGCCCTGGGCTTCCAGCCCAAGCTCATCCTGGAAGACGCATAATGGGGGCGTGATCACGGCCTTCGTGCTCATCCGGGCTAAGGGCCAGAGGATAGGGGCCCTGGGGGAGGCCATCGCGGAGATCCCTCAGGTGGCCGAGGTGTACTCCGTCACCGGGCCCTACGACCTCATCGCCCTCCTCCGGCTTAAAGACCTCGAGGAGCTGGACCAGGTGGTCACCCAGGGCATCCTGGGCCTGGACGGGGTGGAGCGCACAGAAACCCTCCTGGGCTTCCGGGCTTACCCCAGGAAGCTCCTGGACCAGGGCTTTGCCCTGGGGGAAGGTTGAAGGGGCCCCTGGCCTTCCTCCTCCTCCTGCAGGGGGGGCTTCTCCTCCTGGGGGGAGGGGGAATGCTCCTCCTGGGCTTCCCCTGGGGGCCCAAGGACCCGTGGGTGGACCTGGGGCTTGCGGGGGCGCTTTTCCTCCTCCTTTTCGGCCTGGAGGCCCTTTTCGGCCGCCTCTTCCCCGCCTCCTTTAAGGAGGCGGAGGCCCTCCACCGGGCCCTGGGGCTCGCCCTAAGGCGGGCAGGGCTTGGGCCCATGGCCCTCCTCTTCCTGGCCCTCCTCTCCGCCTTGAGCGAGGAGGTCTTCTTCCGGGGCTTCCTGCAAAGCCTCCTCTCGGGGTGGGTGGGGGGGTGGGGGGTCCTCCTCCAGGCCCTCCTCTTCGCCCTCTTCCACCCCGCCCCCCGGGCGGCCTGGGCCTACCCCCTTTACACCGGGGTGGCGGGGGTCCTGTTCGGTCTGGCCTACGCCCTCTCGGGAAGCCTCCTCCCGGGGGTTTTGGCCCACTTTCTCCACAACGCCCGCGGATTTTACGAGATCGCCCGCCAGGCGTAGCGCCCCAGGGCACATTCCCTCCCTCCTCTCCTGCTAAAATGAGAGGGAAGCTATTCCCAAAGGGGGTATGGAGGAGGGCTATCCATGACGGAGCTGGACTTCATCCGCCAGCGCCAGGACGTAGAGGCCTACCGGGCCTTAAGCTGGGAGGGGAGCTTCGCCGACTACCTCCGCCTCCTCAAGGAGGACCCGAGGCCCCTAAGGACCAGCTTCCAGCGGGTCTACGACATGATCCTCTCCCACGGGGTGGAGGAGCGCACCCTCTTTAAGGAGAAGCTCCTCCACTACCCCTTCTTTGACGACCCCTTTGAGGGGGGACGGGACGCGGTCTTCGGGCTGGACAAGCCCCTCATGCGCCTGGTGGCCACCCTAAAAGCCGCCGCCCACCGCCTGGGGCCGGAGCGGCGCATCCTCCTCCTCCACGGGCCCGTGGGCTCGGCCAAGAGCACCATCGCCCGCCTCCTCAAGAAGGGCCTCGAGGCCTACAGCCGCACGGAGGAGGGCCGGCTTTACACCTTCTACTGGAAGGCGGAGGAGGGCCCCTTCCCCTGCCCCATGCACGAGGAGCCCCTCCACCTCCTCCCCCCCGAGCTCCGGGAGGCCTTTTTGGAGGAGCTAAGGCGCCTCCACCCAGACTACCCCTACCCCCTGGAGGTGGAGGGCGACCTCTGCCCCGCCTGCCGCTTCCAGATGCGGGAGGCCCTGGCCCGGCACGGGGGGGACCTGGCGGCGGTCCTGGAAAAGGAGATCGTGGTGAAGCGCCTGGTCCTTTCCGAGAAGGACCGGGTGGGGATCGGCACCTTCCAGCCCAAGGACGAGAAGAACCAGGACTCCACCGAGCTCACCGGGGACATCAACTACCGCAAGGTGGCCATCTACGGCTCGGACTCCGACCCCCGGGCCTTCAACTTTGACGGGGAGCTGAACATCGCCAACCGGGGGCTGGTGGAGTTCATCGAGATCCTCAAGCTGGACGTGGCCTTCCTCTACGACCTCCTCACCGCAAGCCAGGAGCACAAGATCAAGTCCAAGAAGTTCGCCCAGACGGACATCGACGAGATTGTACTTGGGCACACAAATGAACCTGAGTACAGAAAACTCCAGGCCAACGAGTACATGGAGGCCCTGCGGGACCGGACCATCAAGATCGACGTGCCCTACATCCTCCGGGTGTCCGACGAGGTGAGGATCTACCAGCGGGACTTCGCCAAGACGCGGGGGAAGCACATCGCCCCCCACACCCTGGAGATGGCCGCCACCTGGGCCGTCCTCACCCGCCTCGAGCCCCCAAGGCGGGCCGGGCTCACCCTCATGCAGAAGCTCAAGCTCTACGACGGCCGCCTCCTCCCCGGATGGACGGAAGAGGCGGTGCGGGAGCTCATGGCCGAGGCCAAGCGGGAAGGCCTGGAGGGGATCAGCCCCCGCTACATCCAAGACAAGATCTCCAACGTCCTGGTCACCTCCGAGGAGCCCTGCATCAACCCCTTCATGGTCCTGAACGAGCTGGAGGAGGGCCTAAAGCACCACTCCCTCATCTCCGACGAGAAGACCCGCGAGCGCTACCGGGCCCTTCTCCAGGAGGTGAAGGCGGAGTACGCGGAGATCGTGAAGAACGAGGTGCAGCGGGCCATCGCCGCGGACGAGGAGGCCCTGAACCGCCTCTTCCACAACTACATCGACCACGTGAAGGCCTACGTCCTGGGGGAGAAGGTGAAAAACCCCTACACCGGAAGCCCCGAGCCCCCCAACGAGCGGCTCATGCGCTCCATAGAGGAACGCATAGACATCCCCGAGTCCCGCAAGGACGACTTCCGCCGGGAGATCATGAACTACATCGGGGCCATGGCCCTGGAGGGGCGGCAGTTCACCTACAAGGACAACGACCGCCTGCGCCGGGCCCTGGAGCTCAAGCTCTTTGAGGACCAGAAGGACACCATAAGGCTTTCCGCCCTGGTTTCGGGGGTGGTGGACCCGGAGACCCAGGCCAAGATCGACGTGGTGAAGGCCCGGCTCATCCGGGACCACGGCTACTGCCAGCACTGCGCCGCCGGGGTCCTGGAGTTCGCCGCCTCCCTCTTTGCGAGAAGCGAGCGATGAGGCCCATTGAGCGGGACCTGGAGCGCTTCAAGGAGATCGTCCGCGGGGAGGTGAAGAAGCGGGCCCGGGAGTTCCTGACGCGGGAGGAGCTTTTCGGGGAGGTGGAGGGGCGGATCGTCTCCATCCCCCTGCCCCAGCTGGAGCTTCCCAAGATCGTCTACCGGGACCCCTTGGGGGAAGGCCTCCTGGGGGGAGGCCCGGGGGAGGAGGCCTTGGGCGCGGGGGGGCACATCCCGGTGGCCGAGCTGGAGCTGGAGGAGTTTTTGGACCTCATGGGGGAGGCCCTGAGGCTCCCCAGGCTCAAGCCCAAAGGGGAGGGGGAGGTGACGGAGGAGGCCTTCCGCTACACCACCATCGCCCGAAAAGGCCCCAGGGGCCTCCGCCACGTGCGCCGCACCCTGAAGGAGGCCCTGAAGCGCACCCTGATGAGCGGAAGCTACGCCCCGGAAAGCCCCAGGCTCAGCCTCGAGCCCGAGGACTTCCGCTACCGGGCCCCCAAGAAGCGCCCCCGGCCCCACGCCCAGGCGGTGGTCCTCTTCGCCTTAGACGTCTCGGGGAGCATGCGGGAGGAAGAGCTTAAGCTCGTCAAGACCCTCTCCTTCTGGATCACCCTCTGGATCCGCCGCCACTTCCCCAGGCTGGAAAGGCGCTACCTCCTCCACGACGCCGAGGCCTGGGAGGTCTCGGAGGAGGAGTTCTTCCGCGCCCGGGAGGGCGGGGGGACCCGGCTTTCCAGCGCCCTCCTTCTGGCGGAGGAGATCCTGAAAGGCTACCCCGAGGCCTTCTACAACCGCTACCTCTACCACTTCTCCGACGGGGAGAACTGGCACGGGGACACCCCCAAGGCCCTGGAGGTCTTAAGGCGGCTCCTCCCCTCCCTGGCCCTTTACGGCTTCGCCCAGGTGCAGGGGCCCTACGGGCAGGGGCACTTCCTGGAGGAGGTCCAAGACGGCCTGGGGGATCGGGAGGAGGTGGCCCTGGCGGAGGTGCGGGGCCGGGAGGACCTGCCCCGGGCCCTTAGGGCCCTTTTGGGAGGGAAGGGTGAGGGCCGAGCTTAGGGCGTGGGCGGAAACCCTAAGGGCGCGGGCGGAAGCCCATGGGCTTTCCTTTCCCCCGGTGCTCTTCCAGGAGGTGGAGCCGGAGGAGATGGCCATGCTGGCCGCCTACGGGGGCTTTCCCCGCCGCTACCCCCACTGGCGCTTTGGGAGCGAGTACTTAAGGCAGCGGGAGGTCTACCGGTACGGCCTCGGGCGCATCTACGAGCTGGTGGTGAACACCGTGCCCGTCCAGGCCTACCTCCTCAAGGGAAACACCCCCCTGGCCCAGAAGCTGGTGATGGCCCACGTCTACGCCCACGCGGACTTCTTCCAGAACAACCTGGCCTTCCGCCCCACCCCCAAGGACATGCTGGACGAGATGGCCCACCACGCGGCCTACGTGGAACGGGCCATGGAGCGCCACGGGGCCAGGAGCGTGGAGGAGTTCCTGGACATGGCCCTTTCCCTGGAAACCCTCATCGACCCCCACGCCCCCTACATCCAAAGGCCCGAGGAGCCCGAGGAAACCCCCGGGCCGGCCCGCCTGCGGGTGCGCCCCTACCTGGAGCCCTTCGTGAACCCGTCCCCCGAACCCCCCAAGGAGGCGGAGGAGGGGGCGAGCCCCAAGCCCCTCCCCCCCAGGCCCACCCGGGACCTCCTGGGCTTCCTGGCCCGGCACGCCCCTCTCGCCCCCTGGCAGAAGGGCATCCTGGAGATCGTCCGGGAGGAGAGCCTCTACTTCGCCCCCCAGGGGGCCACCAAGATCCTGAACGAGGGCTGGGCCACCTACTGGCACACAAGGCTCCTCCTCCCCCTCCTCACCCCGGAGGAGGCGGTGGAGTTCGCCGAGCTCCAGGCGGGGCTTCTCGCGGCCCGGGGGTTCAACCCCTACCGCTTGGGCTACCTCCTCCTTAAGGAGGTGGAGGAGCGCTGGGACAAGGGGCGCTTCGGTCCGGAGTACGAGGCCCTGCCCTTAGGGGAAAGGCTCCGCTACGAGAAGCCCTTTGGGGAGGGCCGGAAGAAGCTCTTCCAGGTGCGCACGGTCTACACCGACCTCCCCTTCCTGGAGGAGTTCCTCACCCCGGAGTTCGCCCTACGGCACCGCCTCCTCCTCCCCGAGGACCTCCCCCGCTTTGAGGAGGCCAAGCGGGCCCTCCTCTTCCGCCTCACCAACCTGGGCTACCCGGTGGTGGAGCTTTTGGACGCCAACTACGGCAACCGGGGGGAGCTCCTCCTGGAGCACCTCTACGAGGGGATGGAGCTGGACCTGAAAAAGACCCAGGCGGTGCTGGAGAACCTGCACCGCCTCTGGGGCCGCCCCGTCCACCTGAAAACGGTGGTGGGGGGGAAGGAGACCTGGCTCAAGGCGGGCTGATGACCCGGAGATACCCCCTGAGGAGGGCCTCGGAGAGCTCCCCCATGTGCCGGGCCACAAGCCGCCCCTCCCGGTCAAAGAAGAAGGTGGTGGGCAGGCCCTGCACCTTGAGGGCCTCGGAAAGCCGGGTCTCGGGGTCCAGGAGGAACCAGTCCCCCGCCAATCCCTCCTTCTCCAAAAAGGCCCGCACCACCGCCGGGCCCTCCCCCTGGCTCACGAAGGCGAAGCGCACCCCAGGGGTTTCCTCCGACACCCGTAGCATCATGGGGAGCTCCCGGCGGCAGGGGGGGCACCAGGTGGCCCAGGCGTTCAGGACCAGGGGCTTTCCCCGAAAGTCCTGGAGGTCCACCGGCGTGCCCCCCAGGGTGGCCAGGGTTAGGTCGGGAAGGGTGCCAGCGGAAGCGCGCTTTCCCGGGCTTAGGGCCAGGACCAAAAGGAAGACCACCCCGCCCGCCAGGGCCGAAAGGAGGGCGGGGCGCAAGAGGGCTTTGGGTAGGGTCATGAGCGTATACCCTCCTCCCACCAGGATACCCCACCAGGGGTCAAACCCCCCCTGCCAGACGTAGAGGACGGAGAGGGGGTCCTTGGCGTATATGGAAAGGTTCTCCAGCACGAAGCCCAGCCGGGCCCCCACCAACCCCCAAAAGACCGCGTTGGAGGCCCAAGCGTTCAGCCTGGGGTCCACCCGCCTGGCCAAAACCCCTGCGGCCAGGAGGAAGGCGAGAAGCCCCAAGGCCACCTGGACCCGGGTCCAGGGGAGGGCCAAGGGGCCGAGGGTGAGGGCGTCCATCAGCGGACCAGGGGGTATCCGGCCCGCTCTATGGCCAGGACGCCCCCCTCGAGGTTGTACAGGTTGGCGTACCCCTGCCGGGCCAGGTACTCCGCCGCCTGCCGGCTCCGGTTGCCGCTACGGCAGTAGAGGTAGACGGGCCGGTCCTTGGGGAGGTCCTTGGCCCAGCGGGCGACCTCCTCCACCGGCAGGTTCACCGCCCCCGGCACGTGCCCCTGGGCGAACTCCATGGGGGTGCGCACGTCCACGATGAGGGCCCCCTGGGCTGCGGCCTGGTAGAGCTCCTCGGGACCAATGTTCCGGTAGCTCCCCTTGGGGCCGCAGGCGGCGAGGAGCAGGGGCAGGGCCAAGAGGCCCAGGAGGGCGCGCCGGGTCATGCTAGGCCTTCACCCCCACGGCCTGGCGGATGGCCTGGAGGAACTGGGAGAGGGGCTGGGCCCCGAGCACCCGCGCCTTGCCGTGGTTGATGATGGTGTCCGGCACCCCGTGGATGTGGTAACGATTGGAAAGCTCGGGGAACTCGTTGGCCTCGATCATCTCCCCGAAGACCTTGGGCGAGGCATAGGCCATGCGGTGGGCGGTGCGCACCGCCTGCGGGCAGTAGGGGCAGGTGGGGGTGACGAAGACCTGCAGGACCACCTCCTCGGGGAGGTTGTTGAGCTCTTGCACCACGTTCTCGGGCAGGCCGTGCCCGTCCCGGCCCAGCATCTCCAGGTCCTCCAGGAGGCTTGCGAACTCGTAGCCCGCGGGGATACCCCGGTACCGGAGGTTGGTGGCCTCCGAGCCCTTCTCCCGGAGGATCAGGGTGGGGGCCGCCTCCACCTTGTAGGCCTCGGCCTTTTCCTTCCCTTCAGGGGTGGCGAGGTCGTAGACCTCCAGGTGGAGCTTATCGGAAAGGGCCTGAAGCTCCCTCAGAAGCTGCTCCGTTTCCCGGCAGTACATGCAGGGCTCCTTCCCCGGGGCCACGAGGGTGGAGGTGTCGGTGAAGAGGATCATCTCCACGTCCCGGTTCAGGGTGGAAAGCCTTTCCCGTACGATCTCCTGCTCTTTGGGTCCTAAAAGCGGCATCTTTTCCTCCCGGATACCCCCGTAGGGGCTAATCCTTTATGGAGTATAGCATGGGGCCTTGGGATTGGGAATGGGAGGGCATGAACTTTCCCTTCCGGCTTGACATCCATTACCCCGGTAGGGTATCTTAGAGGCCGGGACAAAGGTCCCATTCCGGAGGTGAAGCCATGATCTTTCGCCAAATCTACGAGGAAGGCCTCGCCCAGATGAGCTACTTCCTGGGCTGCCCCGCCACCGGGGAGGCCCTGGTGGTGGACCCCAAGCGGGACATCGACACCTACCTGGACCTGGCCCAGAGCCTGGGCCTCACCATCACCGCGGTGGCGGAAACCCACATCCACGCGGACTACCTCTCGGGGGCCCGGGAGCTCGCGAGGGCCACCGGGGCCACCCTTTACCTCTCCGACGAGGGGGACGAGAACTGGAAGTACCGGGGCCTGGAGGGTTTCCCCCATGTCCTGGTGAAGGACGGGGATGAGTTCAAGGTGGGGAACATCCGGGTGAAGGTCCTCCACACCCCCGGCCACACCCCCGAGCACATCGCCTTCCTGGTGGCGGACGGGGCGGTTTCGGAGGAGCCCCTTCTCCTCCTCACCGGGGACTTCGTCTTCGTGGGGGATGTGGGCCGCCCGGACCTCCTGGAGGAGGCTGCGGGGCTCAAGGGCACCGCGGAGCCCGGGGCCAGGCGGATGTTCCAAAGCCTCAAGGCGAAGTTCCTGACCCTCCCCGACCACGTGCAGGTCTGGCCCGGCCACGGGGCGGGCTCGGCCTGCGGGAAGGCCCTCGGGGCCCTTCCCGCCACCACCGTGGGCTACGAGAGGCGGCACGCCTGGTGGGCGGAGTACCTGGAGCGGAACGACGAGGAGGGCTTCGTGAAGGCCCTCCTCCTGGGCCAGCCCGAGGCCCCCACCTACTTCAAGGAGATGAAGCGCCTGAACCGGGACGGGATGCCCATCCTGGGGGGTATCCCCCACCCGGCCCGGCTCACCAAGAGCCAGTTCACTAAGGCCCTGGCCGAAGGGGCCATCCTGGTGGACACCCGGGACAAGTTCGCCTTCGCCGGGGGGCACCTGAAGGGGGCCATCAACATCCCCGCGGGCAAGAACTTCTCCACCTGGGCGGGCTGGCTCCTCCCCTACGACCGCCCCCTGGTCCTCATGGCCCGGCCGGAGGAGGTGGAGGGGCTGGTGCGGGCCCTCATCCGCATCGGGCTGGACCATGTGGTGGGGTACATCCCGGGCCTCGAGGGCTACGCGGAAGGGGAGCTGGAGACCGTGCCCCAGATCACCGCGGAGGAGGCCAAGGCCCTTTGGGAGAAGGGCCAGGCCCTGGTCCTGGACGTGCGCGGCCGGGACGAGTACCTCTCGGGCCACATCCCCGGGGCCCTAAACCTCCACGCGGGGCGGGTTTTGGCCCATCTGGACCGGCTTCCCAAGGACCGGCCCCTCATCGTCCACTGCGTGGGGGGCGACCGCTCCAGCACCGCCATCAGCGCCCTTCTGGCCCATGGCTTTAGGAACGCCCTGAACCTCACCGGGGGCATCCGGGCCTGGCAGGCCCTGGGCTTCCCGGTGGAGAAGGGCGAGGCCCTGGTGAACGCCTGATCCCATCCCGCCGCAAGGGGGTGCCCTTGCGGCGGGGGTTTTGGAGGAAGCGATGTACGAGACCGAGGTGAAGAACCTAACCCCCGAGGAGGCCAAGGCCCTTTACGAGGAAGGGGCCCTTTTCCTGGACGTGCGGGAGGTGGAGGAGTTCGCCCAGGCCCGCATCCCCGGGGCCAGGCTCCTGCCCCTTTCCGAGTTCATGGCCCGCTACGCCGAGGTGCCCAAGGAGGGGCCCGTGGTCCTCTACTGCCGTACGGGGAACCGCTCCTGGCAGGCGGTGGCCTGGCTTTCCGCCCAGGGCTGGAAGAACCTCTACAACCTCGAGGGGGGCATCGTGCGCTGGTACCGCACGGGCCTCCCCGTGGACACCACCCCGGTGGAGGTGGGCTACCAGGGGGTGCCCTTCCAGGAGGTGGGGCCGGAGGAGGCCAAGGCCCTCCTGGAGGAGGCCTTCGTGGTGGACGTGCGCGAGCCTTGGGAGTACCGGGAGGGGCATGTGCCGGGGGCGGTGAACATCCCCCTCTCCACCCTGCCCACGCGCCTCTCCGAACTGCCCAAGGACCGGCCCATCCTCCTCGTGTGCAACTCCGGGAACCGCTCGGGGGTGGCCGCGGACTTCCTGGTGCAGCAGGGGTTCGCGGGGGAGAAGGTCTATAACCTCGAGGGCGGCACCTACGCCTGGATGAGCCACGGCCTTCCCGTGGAGCGATGAGCCTCGCCCTCTTCGGCGCCCTCCTCATCGGGCTCTCCCTGGGCCTTCTGGGCTCCGGGGGGTCCATCCTCACCGTGCCCGTCCTGGTGTACCTGGTGGGGGAAGCACCCAAGCAGGCCATCGCGGAAAGCCTCCTCATCGTGGGGGGGATCGCCCTCCTGGGGGGTCTCCCCTACGCCCTTAGGGGCCTGGTCCACTACCGGAGCCTCCTCCTCTTCGGCCTCCCCGGCATGGCGGGCACCTACCTGGGGGCCTGGCTTTCCCGGTTCACCTCCGGGGAGGTGCAGCTCCTCACCTTCGCCCTGGTGATGCTCCTCGCCGCCTACTTCATGGCCCGGCCCGTCCCCCTCACCCCCAAGGGGGAGCGGAAGGCCTGGAAGGTGGTCCTGGAAGGGCTTTTCGTGGGGGCCCTCACGGGCTTCGTGGGGGTGGGGGGCGGGTTCCTCATCGTCCCCGCTTTGGTCCTCCTGGGGGGGCTTCCCATGCACCTGGCGGTGGGCACGAGCCTTTTCATCATCGCGCTCAAGTCCTTCGCCGGCTTCTACAAGTACCTCCACCTCCTGCCCGCCTACGGCCTCTCCGTGAACTGGGGCCTGGCCCTCCTCTTCATCGCCGTGGGGACCTTGGGGAGTCTGGTCGGGGGGCGGCTTGCGGTGCGCCTCCCCCACGAGGCCCTGAAGCGGGGCTTCGCCCTCTTCCTGGTGGTCATGGGGGTTTTCATCGTGGTTCAGAACCTCTAAACCCGCCCGGGCCGTACCTAGGGGAAGGTTCCCGAGGGGCCTTCCCCTAGGCTTTCATAAAGCTTTGGGTGGAAAGCCCTAAGATAGGGGGCGTGTACGCCGTCCGCGAAGGGTTCCGCCAGATCCTCCGCCACCCCACCGCCAGCCTGGCCACCTTCTTCACCGCCCTGGTCTCCTTCACCCTGCTCTACTTCCTGGGGCTTCTCCTGTGGAACCTGGAGCGGGTGGTCCAGGGCCTGGAGCGGGAGCTGGAGGTGGCCGCTTTTCTAGGAAGGGGGGCGGACGTGGAGGCCCTCCTCACGGAGATCCAGGCCTGGCCCGAGGTGGGGGAGGTGCGCCTCCAGACCAAGGAGGAGGCCCTGGCCCAGCTGGTCCTGGACTACCCCTACCTGGCGGAGGCCAAGGACCTGGTGGAAAACCCCCTGCCCGACACCCTGCGCCTGCGCCTGAGGACCCCCGAGGCCGTGCGCCAGGTGGCGGAGCGCCTCCGGGGCCTCCCGGGGGTGGAGGGGGTGGAGTACGGGGGGGAGCTCACGGAAAGGCTCGTGGGGGTGCTCTCGGGAAGCCGGGCGGCCATGGTCCTTTTGGTGGCCCTCCTCCTCCTCAACACCCTCTTCAGCGTGATGGGCTCCATCCGCCTCTCGGTGGAAAGCCGCAAGGAGGCCCTGGGCATCATGCTCCTGGTGGGGGCCACCCGCCGGTTCATCCAGGGGCCCTTCCTGGCGGAAGGGGCCTTCCTCACCCTGGGGGCTGGGCTCCTCGCGGTCCTCTTCGGGGGGGTCCTTTACCGGGGCCTTTCCGGGGCCCTGCAGGGGCTTCTCCCCTTCATCCCCGTGCTCAGCCTCGAGGACCTTATCCAGACCGGGATGGCCGTCTTGCTCCTGGCCCTCTTCCTGGGCCTAGGAGGGGCGTACCTCGCCAGCCGGGCCCACCTGAGGGAGGTTTAGGGTGCGCGCGCTCCTCCTCCTCTGCCTCCTAGGCCTTGCCCTGGCCCAGGACCTAAACACCCTCGAGGCCCAGGCCCAAAGGGCCCGGGCCCTGGAGGAGCGGGCGGCCCAGCGCATCGCCCTCCTAAACCGCGAGCTCCAGCGCCTCTCCCAGCGGGTGGAGGCGCTCCTTGGGGAAAAGGCCCGCCTCGAGGGGGAGATCGCCCGGCTGGAGGGGGAGAGGACCGCCCTCAGGCGGGAGATCGCCCGCCTAAGGGCAGAGGTGCGCGGGACCGAAGCCCGCATCGCCAAGCGGGAAGCGGAGCTGGAAGCCCTAAAGGGGCGGCTTCGGGCCCTCATGCTGAGCCTCCATAAGGAAAAGGCCGCCCGCTACCTCCCCCTCCTCCGGGCGGAGGGCTTCACCGACCTCATGGTGCGGGCCCGCCTGGTGGGCTACATCTCGGAGCGGGACACCGCCCTGGTGCGCCAGGTCCAGGGGGTGCTGAAGGCCCTACGGGAGGAAAAGGTCCGGCTGGAACTCCTCCTGAAAGACCTTTCCGCCAAGGAGGCGCGCCTAGCGGAAACCCAGAAGGCCCTGGAGGGGGAAAAGAAGGCCCTGGAGGCCACCCTGGCGGGCCTGGAACGGGAGGCCCAGGGGAAGCGGGCCCTCCTCCGGGAGGCCCTAAAGGAGCGCCAGCGCCTGCAGGCCGAGCTGGAAAAGCTCCAGGCCCGGATCCTGGCGGAAAGGCGGCGCCTGGAAGAGCTCAGGAGGCAGGAGGAGGAACGGCGGCGCCAGGAGGAGGCCCGCAGGAGAGCCGCGGCCCAGCCCGCCCGGGTGGTGGTCCCTCCCCCGCCCCTGCCCAGCGCCGTGGGCCGCCTGGCCTTCCCCGTGCCCGGGGGGCGGATCGCCGTCCCCTACGGAGCGGAGGGCTCGTTCATGGTCATCCAGGGCCCGGCCCCCGGCAGCCCCGTGCAGGCGGCCGCGGAGGGGTACGTGGGGGGCATCCTCTACCTCCCCAACCTGGGCTACACGGTGATGCTGGTCCACACGGAAACCCTCTCCACCGTCTACACCAACCTCCAAGAACCCCTGGTGCGGGAAGGGGAGCGGGTGGAACGGGGCCAGCTTCTGGGCTACACCGGCGGGGGCCTCCTCATCCGCCCGGAGGAGCTGGAGTTCCGGGTGGCGGTACGCCTGGGGGAGGAAACCCGCTTCGTGGACCCCGCGGCCTACTTTTAAGCCCCCCGCCGAGGCCAAAGGGGGGGTTACGCGGGCTCAATGAGCCCGTAGTTCCCGTCCTTGCGGCGGTAGATGACGTTGATCTCCTCCGTTTCCCGGTTGCGGAAGACGAAGAAATCGTGCCCCAGGGCCTCCATCTGGAAGGCCGCCTCCTCGGGGTCCATGGGCTTCATCTCAAAGCGCTTGACCCGGACGATCCTGGGGCCTTCCTCCTCCTCGGGCTTGCGCAGGGCAGAAAGGGCCCGCACCTCCTCAGGGGGAGGGCCCTGGTAGGAGTGGCGCTTGCCCACGTAGCGGCGCTCCTTGAAGCGCTTGAGCTGGGTTTCCAGGCGGTCCACCATGCGGTCAATGGCCGCGTAGAGGTCTTGGTCCTCCTCCTCCACCCGCACCAGCCCCCCGGGGAGGTCCACCTGGACCTCGGCCTTGGCCTTCCGCTCCACGTGGGGGCTATTCGCCAGGGAAAGCACCACCTTGGCCATGAGCTCGCCGTTCTGGTAGCGGTCCAGGCGGGCGAGCTTCTTTTCCACATACTCCCGGATGGCGTCGGTGATCTCCAGGTTGCGGCCGATGAGCTTGTAGACGTTCATTAATCCTCCTTTCCGCCCCCAAGAGGGCCTTCCCTTACCCTTATGCTACCACCCTCCCCGGGACGCTCGTCCCGGACCACCTGCCCCGCCTTCAGCACCACCACCCGCGCGGGGTAGGCCTCCAGGAGCTCCCGGCTGTGGGTGGCGAGAAGGACCGTGGCCCCCCGGGCGTGGGCCGCTTTGAGGATCTCCAGGACGGAAAGGGCGTTCTCCGGGTCCAGGTTCCCCGTGGGCTCGTCCGCCAGGATGACGGGCGGGTCCAGGAGCAGGGCCCGGGCGATGGCCACCCGCTGGGCCTCCCCCACGGAAAGCTCCTCGGGGAAGGCCCGCTTCTTGTGGGCCAGGCCCACCCGGCGAAGCGCGGTGTAGATCCGCCCCTCCCACTCCCGCCGGGGCACCCCCTGGACCTGGAGGACGAAGGCCAGGTTCTCCTCCACGGTCAGGTCCTTGAGGAGGCGGTGGTCCTGGAAGACCATGCCGATGCGGCGCCGGTGGAGGGCCACCCCGTCCCCCTTTAGGGCCTTCAGGTTCTGCCCGGCGAAGTACACCGCCCCCTGGGTGGGGAGGAGGCGGCGCAGGATGAGGCTTAAGAGGGTGGACTTTCCCGCCCCGGAATGCCCCACGATGTAGACGAACTCGCCCTTCTTGACCTCGAGGCTCACGTTGTAGAGGGCCTTGGTCCCGGTCCTGGGGTATTCCAGGCTCACCCGGTGGAAGGCGATCATGCCCCCATCCTACTTTCCTTCTCACCCAGGCGCGCTATAGTGGGGCCTAGGTGAGTGCGAAGATGAAAAAGCGCGCGTGGTTCCTCGTCGGCCTTGGGGTCCTCCTGGCCCTGGTCTACGCCCAGCTCCAGAGGCCCCAGGCGGAAACCCTCCTGCAGAACCCCAACGGGCAGGCCCTCCTGGAGGTCTACCAGCGCATCCAGCAGGACTACCTGGAACCCTTACCCCGGGAAAAGCTCAACAAGATCCTGGAGGGGGCCATCGGGGGGATGATAGAGGCCCTGGAAGACCCCTTCACCAGCTACTCCCCGCCCCAGCGGGCAAGCCTCCGCCAGGAGGACTTAAGGGGCGAGTTCTTCGGCATCGGGGCCACCCTCTCCCCCGCCAACCCCGACGGCACCGGGGCCAAGGTGGAGGGGGTCATGAAGGGCCTCCCCGCCCAGCGGGCCGGGATCCGCGCGGGGGACGTCATCCTCGAGGTGGACGGCCAGGACGTGACCAAGCTCCCCCTGCAGGAGGTGGTGGCCAAAATCCGCGGCCGCGAGGGGACCAAGGTCACCCTGAAGATCAGGCGGGAAGGGGTGCCCGCCCCCCTGGTCTTTGAGCTCATCCGGGAACGGGTGGAGATCGTCTCCGTTTCCACCGGACGCATCGGGGACGTGGGCTATGTGGCCTTGGAAACCTTCGCCAACTTCAAGGTGGAGGACCAGCTCAAGAAGGCCCTGGACGAGCTCAAGGCCCAGGGGGTGAGGAAGCTCATCTTTGACCTGAGGGACAACGGGGGCGGCCTCCTGGACCAGGGCTGCGCGGTGGCGAGCGCCTTCCTCAAGGAAGGCCCCATCGTCTACACCCGCACCAAGAACCTCACCCGGGTCTGGTGCGAGGCCTCGGGGCGGCCCCTGTGGGAGGGACCCATGGTGGTCCTGGTGAACGGCAACTCCGCCTCCGCCAGCGAGATCGTGGCCGGGGCCCTCCAGGACTACGGCCGGGCCAAGGTCATCGGGGAGAAGACCTTCGGCAAGGGCGTGGGCCAGACCCCCTTCACCCTAGCCAACGGCGGGGAGCTCACCCTGGTGACCTTTGAGTGGCTCACCCCCAAGCGCCGGGCCATCAACCAGGAGGGCCTGAAGCCGGACATCGAGGTGAAGGACACCCGCTTCCCCACCCCCTTCTCCCTCCAGGGCGCGGGGGCGCCCCCGGGGGCGGAGATCGCCGTCACCCTAAACGGCAAGACGGTGCGGGTGAAGGCCGACAGCGAGGGCAAGTTCACCTACGCCGAGCCCCAGCGCCAGCGCCCCCTCCCCGAGGAGCGGGGGCAGGCGGTCTTGGACCTCGAGGGGGACGCCATCCTGAAGCGGGCCCTGGAGGAGCTGAACGGAAAGTAAAAGGGAGGGGTCCAGCCCCTCCCTTTCCGAGGCCCCCGCCGCAGCTTGGGCTGCGGCGGGGCTTCTACCGCACCACCGCCCCCGGGGGGATATCCCCGTCCACCGTCACCAGGACGAGCTTCTCCCCCTCCTGGGCCGCGAGGATCATCCCCTGGCTTTCCACCCCCCGAAGCTTGGCCGGCTTGAGGTTGGCCACCAGGACCACCTTCCTCCCCACCAGGTCCTCCGGGCGGTACCACTTGGCGATGCCCGAGACCACGGTCCGCTCCTCCCCACCCAGGGAAAGCCGGAGGACCAGGAGGCGGTCCGCGTTGGGGTGGCGCTCCGCGGCCACCACCTCCGCCACCCTTAGCTCCACCTTGGCGAAGTCCTCTATGGAGATGGGTTCCACAGCGTTTTCCTCCTTGGAGCCCGCCTTAAGGGGCTTCTCCTCCTTGGGGAAGAGGATGGGGGCCTCCTGGGGGAGGGGGCCAGGAGGGGTGAGGCCCCAGCGCCCGGCCTCCTCCAGGCTTTCGGGCTCGGGAAGGCCCAGGGCCCGCCGGAGCTCGGCCATCTTGTCCGGCATGGCGGGGGTGAGGAGGACCGAAGCGATCCTCAGGCCCTCCACCACCCGGTAGAGCACCGCCCGGGCTCCTTCGGGGTCTTCCTTCGCGAGCTCCCAGGGCCGCTTCTCGTTGAGGTAGCGGTTTAGGGCCTTCACGTAGTCCATCACCGCCTCCAGGGCCAGGTGGAAGCGGAGCTCCCGCACCAGCGGGCGGAGGCGCTCCAGGAGGGCGGTGCCGGCCTCGAGCCCCTCCCCCGGCACGGGCCCCGGGATCCTCCCCTCCGCGAAGCGGAGGAGCATGGCCCTAAGGCGCTGGACCAGGTTGCCCAGGTTGTCCGCCAGGTCCGCCTCGTACCGCACCCTAAGGGCCTCCTCCCCCACGGCCGCGTCCTGCCCGTAGGGGATTTCCCGGAGGAGGTAGTAGCGCACCGCGTCCCGCCCGTAGCGCTCCGCCAGGCGGAAGGGGTCCACCACGTTCCCCAGGGTCTTGGACATCTTGCGCCCGTCGGGGCCCAGGAGGTACCCCCCCACGTTCAGGTGGCGGTAGACGGGAAGCCCCGCGGCCTTCAGCATGGTGGGCCAGAACACCGCGTGGGGCTTCAGGATGTCCTTGCCGATGAGGTGCCAGGCGTGGGGCCAGAAGGTCTTGAACCTCTCCCCCTCGGGGTAGTCCAGGGCGGAGACGTAGTTGAGGAGGGCATCAAACCAGACGTAGGTCACGTGCTCCCCGTCCCAGGGCAGGGGGATGCCCCAGGGCACCCGGGCCCTCGGGCGGGAGATGGAGAGGTCCCCGATGGGCTCGGAAAGCATGGCCAGGACCTCGTTCCGGTAGCCCTCGGGGCGGATGAGGTCGGGGTGGTCCTCCAGGTACTGGAGGAGCCAGGGGCGGTACTTCTCCATGCGGAAGAAGTAGTTCCCCTCCTTGCGGCGCTCCACCGGACGGCCGTGGATGGGGCAAAGCCCCTCGGAAAGCTCCTTCTCCGTATAGAAGCGCTCGCAGGAGACGCAGTAAAGCCCCTCGTACTCCCCATAGTAGATGTCCCCCGCCTCGTAGACCCTCTGCAAGACGGCCTGGACCACCCTTTTGTGGCGCTCTTCCGTGGTGCGGATGAAGTCGTCGTAGGCGATCCCCAGGAGCTCCCAGGCCCGCCGGAAGCGCTCGGACACCCGGTCCACAAAGGCCTTGGGGTCCTCCCCCGCGGCCAGGGCGGCCCGGTAGACGGTCTCCCCGTGCTCGTCCGTCCCGGTGAGGAAGTAGGTGCGGTAGCCGTCCAGCCGGTGCCAGCGGGCCAGGAAGTCCGCCACCACCGTGGTGTAGGCGTGGCCCAGGTGGGGCTCGGCGTTCACGTAGTAGATGGGCGTGGTGACGTAAAAAACCTTTTCCATCCCTCCTCCGAAAAAAACCGGGGCATGCGCCCCGGGCGGGGAGGCCCTCCCCGCCCTAAAGCCGGGGCATGCCCTTCATGGGGAACATTCTACACCCTTAGGGGAGGAGCTCCTCCACCCCCAAGGGCCCCGCCACCAGGGCCCGGGTGGCGAGGCTCAGGAAAAGCCCCGTCTCCACCACCCCGGGGATCTCCAGGAGGGCCTTGTGGAGGCCGAAGGGGTCCCCGATGGGGCCGAAGCGGCAGTCGGCGATGAGGTGGCCGCTGTCGGTGAAATAAAACTCGTCCCCGTCCATGCGGAGCTCCGGCTCGCCCCCCAGGGCGGCGATGGCCCTTAGGGTGGCCCGGTGCCCAAAGGGCACGATCTCCACCGGCACCGGGCCCCGCCCCAGCACGGGCACCTTCTTGGTGTGGTCGGCGATGACGATGAACTCCCGGGCGGTGGCCTCCACGATCTTCTCCCGCAGAAGGGCCCCCCCAAGCCCCTTGATGAGGAGGAGGCCGGGGGCGATCTCGTCGGCCCCGTCAATGGCCAGATCCACCCCTTCCGGGGGGAGGTCTATGAGGGGGATGCCCTCCTTCAGGGCCAGGTCCCGGGTGGCCTCGGAGGTGGGGACCCCCTTCACGTCCCTTAGCTCCCCCTCCCTAAGCCTCCGGGCGAGCTCGAGGACGGCGTAGCGGGCGGTGGAGCCCGTGCCCAGGCCCACCACCATGCCGTCTTCCACGAAGGCCACCGCGGCGTGGGCGGCCTCCTTCTTGTAGGCCTCGAGGGGCTTTTCCATATCCTAAGCCCCCTTTAGGGCGAGAAGGGCCTCCGCCACTTCCTCCGCATGCCCCTCGGGGGAGACCTTCCGCCAGATCTTGGCGATGCGCCCCTCGGGGTCTATGAGGAAGGTTTGCCGGAGAACCCCTTCGTACGCCTTCCCGTACAGGTTCTTCTTCCCCCAGGCCCCGTAGGCCAGGATGGCCTCGCGGCCCGGGTCCGCCAGGAGGGGGAAGTTCAGGCGGTACTTCTCCGCGAAGCGCTTGTGGCTTTCCACATCGTCCGCGGAGACCCCGAGCACCACCGCCCCCAGGCTCTCCAGGCGCCCCTTCTCGTCCCGGAAGCCGCAGGCCTCCTTGGTGCACCCCGGGGTGTCGTCCTTGGGGTAGAAGTAGAGGACCACCCACCGCCCCCGGTAGTCCGAAAGGCGGTGCACCTTGCCCTCCTGGTCCGGGAGGGCGAACTCGGGCGCAAGGTCGCCGACTTCCATGGGGGCATTATAAACCCCACCGCGGCCAAGGCCGCGGTGGGGACCCCAAAGCGTACAAAAACCTTCTTCCGGGGCCCCCGCCAAAGCGAAAGCTTCGGCGGGGTGTTTACTTGGGCTCGCCCGGCCAGTCCCCCACCACCCCAGGGGCCGCCCACTCCAGGGTGAGGAGCTCCTCGAGGGTGGCCTTCCGCCCCGCGGGGACGCGCACCACCCCCTTGCGGTCCCGGATGGGCCCGGTGAAGGGGTCAAAGGTGGGCTTGGGGGAGGACATGTCCTTGAGGAGGGCCATGATCCGGTCGTAGACCGCCACCTTCTTCCCCCCCACGGTCATGGAGGCCGCCTTCAAGAGGGGCACGTGCTTGGGGTTGATGGGCACGCCGTAGTCCGCCCCCATCTCCACCGCCTTGTGCTGGAGGAGCCAGAAGTAGTCCACCCCCTCCAGGTTCTTGGGGGTGTACACCCCTTCCCGCACCTTCTTGAGGAAATCTATGTAGATCACGTCCCAGTGGACGATCTGGCCCGAGACCACGTGGTCGGGGGCGAACTTCAGCATGGGGGTGTAGTGGCCGAAGCTGTAGGCCCCCTTGCGGGCCGCGGTCTGGATCACCGTGGGGGTGTCCTCGGTGAAGGCGAAGACGTCCGCCCCCTGGGCGAGGAGGGCCTCCGTGGCCTCCCGGGCCTTGGCGGGGTCGTACCAGGCGTTGATCCAGCGCACCAGGACCTGGGCCTTAGGGTTCACCGCCCGCACCCCCAGGGCGAAGGCGTTGATGTGCCGCTTCACCTCGGGGATGGGGAAGGCGGCCACGTACCCCACCTTGCCCGTCTTGGTGAGGGCCCCGGCGGCGAGGCCGTTTAGGTAATAGACCTGGTAGAAGTCCGCCATGTAGGTGGCCACGTTGGGGGCCCGCTTGATGCCGGTGGCGTGGGCGAAGATCACGTCCGGGTACTTCCGGGCGGCCTCGAGGACCCCGTCCATGTACCCGAAGCTGGTGGCGAAGACCACCCGGCACCCCTCCCGCACCAGCCGGTCAATCACCGGCACCACCTGGGCCTCGGGGACGCTCTCCACGTACTTGGTTTCAAGCCAAGGCAAAGCGGCCTCGGCCTTCTTGCGCCCCACGTCGTGGGCGTAGGTCCAGCCCGCGTCCCCGATGGGCCCCACGTAGATGAAGCAGGCCTTGAGCTTCGCCTCCTGCCCCAGGGCAAGCCCCAGGGCCAGGGCCAGTAGGAAGATCCACCGTTTCATCCCTCACCTCCCCCTCTCAAAGGGCAGGCCCAGGGCCTTAGGGGCCTGGGCGCGGCCCGAAAGGGCCAGGACCAGGATAACCAGAAGGTAGGGCATGGCGGCAAAGGCCTCGCTCGGTATAGGTACACTGCCCTGGAGCCGGAACTGGAGGAAGAAGAGGAGGCCGAAGAAGTAGGCCCCGAAAAGGGCCCTCAAGGGCCGCCAGGCGGCCAGGATCACCAGGGCCACCGCTACCCAGCCAAGCCCTGCGGTCATGCCGTCCGTCCAGGCGGGGCGGTAGGCCAAGGAGAGGTAGGCCCCCGAGAGGCCAATCAGCCCCCCGCCCATCCCCAAGGCCAGGTAGCGCACCCCGTCCACGCTCACCCCGAAGAGGTCCGCCGCCTTGGGGTTCTCCCCCACGCTCCTCAGGTAAAGCCCGGTGCGGGTATAGAAGAGGAAGGCGTGGAGGAGGAAGGCCAGGAGGAAGGCCAAAAGGGCAAACCCCCCCTCGGGCAAGGGGGCGGGGAGGGGGAGCCCCTCGTAGCGCTTCCCCAAAAGCCCCGAGGCCCCAAGCCCCAAGGCGGACAGGGCGAGCCCCGCCACGAACTGGTTGGCCCTTAAGGTCACGGTGAAGATCCCGTGGAAAAGGCCCAGGAAAGCCCCCACCAGGACCCCTGCCAGGATCCCCATGGAAGGCCCGAAGGCCAGGGCCGCGGCGAAGGCCGCCAGGGCGGAAAGGGCCATCATCCCCTCCACCCCAAGCTGCACCACCCCGCTCCGCTCCGCAAGGAGGGCCCCCAAGGTGGCGAGGAGGATGGGGGTGCCAAAGAGGACCGCGCGCAAAAGAGCCTCTTCCATCAGCGCCTCCAGACCACGCGGTGGCGGGCCAGGGCCTCGGCCCCGATGAGGGCGAGGAGCATGAGGCCGGCGAAGACGTCCACCACCCTAAAGGGCATGGAAAGCTCCAGCTTCAAAAGATCCCCCCCCGCCAACACCACCCCCATGAGGGGCGCGGTGAGGAGGGTGAAGAGGGGCCCCCCCCGGGCCAGCCAGGCCACCAGGATGGCGGTGAAGCCGTAGCCCAAGGAGATCTGGGCGGGCTCCAAGAGCTTGTGGTGGATCCCCGCCACCTCCCCCACCCCGGCCACCCCCGCAAGGAGGCCGGAGAGGAGGGCCACCAGGAGGAGAAGCCGCCCCTCCCGTAGGCCCAGGTACCGGGCGGCCTTGGGGTTATCCCCCAGGACCCGCCACTCCAGGCCCAGGGGGGTGCGGAAGAGGAGGAAATGGAGGAAGAGCGCGGCCAGCACCCCCAGGAGGAGGGTGGGCCAGGGGACGAGGCTTTCCCCTAGGCGGGGAAGCCAGGCGGCCTGGGGGAAGGTGTCGGTGTAGAGGAAGCCGAAAACCCGCTCCCCTTTCCAGGGCCCCGCCACCAGGTAGACCACCAGGTAGTAGGCCAGGTAGTTCTGCATGAGGGTGGTGAGGATCTCGCTGGCGCCAAAGCGCACGCGAAGCCAGGCGGCGAGAAGGGCCCAAAGGGCCGAAAGGCCCCCACCCAGGAGGAACATGAGGGGAAGGGTCCAGGGGCCCGTGGGGAGAAAAAGGGCGGCGTAGGCCGCCCCCACCGCCCCCAGGAGGAGCTGCCCCTCGGCCCCGATGTTGAAAAACCCCACCCGGAAGGCCAGAGATAGCCCCGCCCCGATGAGGAGGAGGGGAACGGCGCGCCTTAAGACCTCAAAGAGGCCCAAGGGGTCCAGCACCACGGAAAAGAGGAGGCCAAAGGCCCGAAGGGGGGAAACCCCGTAGAGGGCGAAGAGAAGGGCCAAAAGGAGGAAGGTTAGGAGGAAAAACGCCCCGTAGCTCCAGGCCACCTTGGCCGGGGTGGGGCTTGGGTCCAGCTCCAGCCTCATCGTCCCTCCGCCATCATCCGCCCCAGGCGCTCCAGGGTGGCCTCCTCCCGGGGGATGGGCCCCACAAACCGCCCCCGGTGGAGGGCGGCCACCCGGTGGCTCAGGGCCAGGATCTCGTCCAGGTCCTCGCTCACCAACAGGATGGCCGTGCCCGAGGCCGCGAGGTCCAAAAGGAGGCGGTGGACCTCCTCCTGGGCCCCCACGTCCACCCCGTAGGTGGGGTGCATGGCGAGGAGGAGCCTAGGGCCTTCGGAAAGCTCCCGCGCCAGGATGACCTTCTGGGCGTTCCCCCCCGAGAGGAAGCGCACGGGGGCCCAGGGGGAAGGGGCCTGGATGCGGAAGCGGGCCATGAGGTCCTTGGCCCGCGCCTCCAGGTCCTTCCGGAAAAGAACCCCCCGTCGGGCAAGCCTCCGGTGGGTGCGCAAGGAGAGGTTCTCCGCCACGGGCAGGCCTGGGGCGAGGCCCGTGCTCCGCTCTTCGGGAACATGCCCCACCCCCAAGGCGAAGACCCGGGCCGGATCCCTGGGGAGGGGTTTTCCCAAAAGGCGCACCTCTCCCCCATAGGGCCTAAGCCCGGCTAGGGCCTCCACCAGTTCGCTCTGGCCGCTTCCCGCCACCCCCGCCACCCCCAGGATCTCCCCCGCCCGCAAGGCAAAGGAAACCCCCTGGAGGGGCACGCCCCGCCGGGGCACGTGAAGGCCCTCCACCTCCAAGACCACCTCCTCCTTAGGGGGCAGGGCCCGGGGGAGGGGCGAAAGACGCCGCCCCACCATGAGGCGGATGAGCTCCTCTTTTGTGGCTTCCTTTCGGGAAACCTCCCCCACCTTGCGCCCGGCGCGGAGCACGGCGATGCGGTCCGCCACCTCCAAGACCTCGTCCAGCTTGTGGCTGATGAAGATCACCGCAAGACCCTCCTCCTTGAGGCGGCGGATCTCCCCGAAAAGGCCCTCCGCCTCCCTGGGGGTGAGGACGCTGGTGGGCTCGTCCAGGATGAGGACCTTGGGGTGGGAAAGGAGGGCCTTTAGGATCTCCAGGCGCTGCTTCTCCCCCGCGGAGAGGGCGGCCACGGGGAGGCGGAGGAAACCAGGGTCCAGGCCTAAGGCGCTCCGTTCCAAGTGGCCCTGGAGGCGGCGGAGGAGGACTTCTTGGGTGAAGAAAGGGGGAAGGCGGAGGCCCAGGGCCAGGTTCTCCGCCACGGTGTGGGCCTCGAGGAGCTCGGGGTGCTGGGGCACCAGGGCGATCCCCAGGCGCTGGGCCGCCTGGGGGGAAGGGATCCGCACCTCCCGGCCTTCCAGAAGGATCCGCCCCGCATCGGGGGCGTAGAGGCCGTAGAGGAGGCTCACCAGGGTGGTCTTCCCCGCCCCGTTCTCCCCGAGCAGGGCCAGGACCTCGCCCCGCCCCACCTCGAGGCTCACCCCATCGCAGGCCAGGACCGGCCCGAAGCGCTTGGTGATGCCTTCAAGCCTCAGCATAAGGCCCCAACCGCCCTGAAGGATACCACGCCCCATGAGGAGGGGAAGCCCCGGGATAGGGGGTAGGGGTAACCCCCACCTTTCACAGGTTTTTCACAAGGGTCCCCTAGCCTCCCTTTTGGGAGGTGGTATGCCGAAAAGTGCCACGCGGCTTTGGGCTCTTATGGTGTTTCTCCTCGCCACGGCCCTAGCCCAGCTCAGCCTAGACCTTAAGGGCTTTAAGGTCCAGGTGAAGGACGGCAAGGAGGTCCTGGTGGAGGCCCTCGAGGTGGCCCCGGGGGATGTGGTGGTCTGGCGCCTTCTGGCGGAGAACAAGGGGAAAGATCCCCTCCGCCAGGTGGCCCTGGTGATCCCCATCCCCAAAGAGACGGTGTTCCTCGAGGCGCCCCTGCTCCGCTTTAGGGAGGCCCAAATCCGCCCGGAGTTCAGCTTTGACGGGGGCAAAACCTTCGGCTTTCCGCCCCTCAAAAAGCGGGTCCGGGTGATGGAAGGGGGAAAGGAGGTGGAAAAGGAGGTAGAGGTCAAGCCCGAGGAGTACACCCACGTGCGCTACACCATTCCGGAGCTCAAGCCCGGCGAAAGGGTGGAGGTTCTGGTCAGGACCAAGGTCCGCTAGCAGAAGGGAGGTAAGGAATGAAAAGACTAAAGTTTTTAGGTTTGGGCCTCATGACCCTCCTGCTGGGGGTGGCCTTGGCTATGACCCCCGCAGGCACCAGCATCACCAACCAGGCTTCGGCCAGCTACATTGACTCCGCCGGCCAACCCCGGACCACCACCTCCAACCAGGTGGTGACCGTGGTCCAGCAGGTCTACAGCTTCACCATCACCCCAAACGGTACCGAAAGCGCCCCCGGACAGACCAAGTCCGGCCTGCCCGGTGGCCAGGTGCTCTTCAACTACGTGGTGGAGAACACCGGAAACGGCACGGACACCATCAACCTGGCCACGGTCCAGGGCACCTCGGACGACTTTGACCTGCTGAGCGTTCGGATCTACCGCGACGACAACTGCAACGGCGCCGTGGACGCGGGGGAACCCCAGGTGACCTCCGTCACCCTGGGGATGGGCCAGCAGGCCTGCGTGGCGGTGGTGGCCACCATCCCCGCCACGGCCACGAGCGGCCAGTACGGCAACCTGAACCTCACCGGCACCAGCCAGGGTAACCCGAGCGTTACCGATGCCGACAACTGGGCCCGCGCGGTGGCCACCACCCAGGCCGCCCTCACCGCCACCAAGTCCGCCACGCCGAGCAGTGTGGCCCCGGGCGGTACGGTCACCTTCACCATCTCGGGGGCCAACGTGGGCGGGAGCGCGGCCTACGGCGTTACCATCCCCGGCCTCGGCACCGGCATCCTCATCTCGGACGTCATTCCCACCGGCCTCACCGTGAGCACCATGCCCACGGGCACCGCGGGATCGGGCACGGTGAGCTTCGTCTACTACGACGGCAGCACCTGGCAAACCCTCACTACCCTCCCCCTCACCGGAAACGGCACCATCGCCATCGGCATGTTCATCTCCGGCAGCGGGGCCTTCTTCCCGCAAGGGGCGCAGTACACCTTCAGCTTCCAGGCCACGGTGCCTGCGAACGCCCCCGCCGGCGCCACCTACGCCAACACCGCGGTGGTGCGGTTTGACGCCAACGGGGATGGGGACAGCAACGACCCCGGCGAAACCGTTTCCTCCAACACCACCACCAACACCGTGACCGCCACGTACCAGCCCGTGGTGGGCTACCCCGGCAACATCACCCTGGGCAACGAAACCCAGGTGGTGGCCAGCGCCTACTCCGGCCAGACGGTGAGCTTCACCAACGTGGTGCGGAACGACGGGAACGCCCCCGACAGCTTCACCCTCACGCTCCAGAACCCCACCTTCCCCGCGGGGACCGTCTGCCAAATCTACGCCGCGGACGGCATCACGCCTATCTCCGGCGCCATCGGCCCCCTGAACCCCGGCAGCACGCAGACCGTGGTGGTGAAGTGCCTCCTGCCCGCGGGCTACTTTGAAAACCCGGCCGACGGCACCACGACCACCTACAAGGTGGAGCTCAAGGCCACCAGCGTGAACGACTCCTCCAAGTCCGACCTCACCACCGACCAGCTCACGGACATCCTCCCGGGCTACGCGGTGGACCTGGCGGCCCGCGGGTACGCGGGGGATGGCAACGCCACCAACGACAACCCCGCCGCCCAGACCGCCAACCCCGGCCAGACGGTGTACTTCCCGCTGGACACCTACAACGCGGGGGCCAACACGGATAGCTACAACCTCACCGCGAGCGTCCCCACCGGCTGGAGCGTCCTCTTCTACCCCGATGCGAACTGCGATGGGTTGATGGACACGCCAACCCCTGCCCCGGTGACCAACACCGGGCCCATCAACCCCGGCGGGACCAAGTGCTACATCGCCGCCGTCACCGTGCCCGCGGGGACCGCCCCCGGGAGCAACCCGGTGAGCTTCACCGCCACCAGCGCCACCCTGGGCACCGTTTCCGACACCGTTAACACCCAGGTCAACGTGAACCTGGTGGCCCAGGTGCTCCTGGACCCCGACCGGGCGGGCACCGTCACGAGCCCCGGGACCATCCAGTACACCCACACCTTGGTGAACAATTCCAATACCGGCGCGCTCTGCTCCATCACCGGCACGGGTGGTAGCTCCGGCTGGACCTACCAGTACTCCCTAGACGGCACCACCTGGCAGAACAGCCTGAGCGGGGTGAGCGTGCCCGCCTTCGGCGGTACCCAGACGATCCACGTCCGCGTCTTGGTTCCCGCCGGAGAACCCATCGGCCAGGTGGACGTGAACACCGTGACCGCAAACTGCACCGTGGGCACGGGGAACGCCAGCGACACCGCCACGGAGACCACCACCATCGTGGGCGGGGAGCTCAGGCTCCAGAAGAGCGCGGTGAGCTACGTGGGGACGACCTCCGCCGTCCGCTCCTCCGACGGTAGCCAGGCCTACCCCGGGGACTACATTGACTACGTCATCGTGGCGGAGAACATCGGCACCGGGAACCTGACGAACGTGAAGATCGCCGACCCCATCCCCGCTTACACCACCTTCGTGAGCATGGCCGCTACCACCACGGGCTTCCCCAGCGGGGCCACGGTCCTTTACTCCACGGACGGCAACGCCTGGAGCCCCACGCCGCCTCCCAGCGTGGCCACCGGTCAGTCCGTGTACGTGGGCGTGGACACCAACGGGGACGGGACCATTGACGCGAACGACGTGATGCCCCCGGCGGCCAGGATCACCCTCGTCCTCCGGGTGCAGGTGCAGTAAGCCATGCGGACCCTCGCCCTCCTCCCCATCCTCCTGAGCCTGGCCATGGCCATGACCCCTGCGGGCACGGTCATCCGCAACCAGGCCCAGGGGTGGGTGGGGGGCGAGGTCTACCTTTCCAACCCTGTGGAGACCGTGGTCCAGGCCCTGTGCGTGCCCCTCCTTTCCCCAAGCGGCACCCAAGCGGCCCCAGGCCAGCGGGCCACGGTCCTCCCCGGGGGGTTCAGCTACCTGGTCTACAGGTTGCAGAACGCCGGGAACGACCCCTTCACCTTCAACCTAAACGTGGCCCTGGCGGGGGACTTCGCCCCCGCCGGGGTGCGCCTTGTTTTGGACAGGAACGGCAACGGCCTGCCCGACCCCGGGGAAGGCGAGGTGGCCTCGGTCACCCTCGCCCCCGGGGAAGGGGCGGGCCTGGTCCTCGAGGTCCAAGCCCCCCCTGATGCCTCGGGGACCCTCCTCCTTTCCCCCGTAGCCACCTGCCCCGGGGGGGAGGACCGAGAGAACTGGGCGGCGGTGGAGGTGGCCCAAGCCGCCCTCTCCCTTCTTAAGAGCGTGGTCCCGGGCCGGGTCCTTCCCGGCGAGGAGGCCACCTTCAGCCTGGAGGTGAGAAACCTAAGCCCCGTAACCGTCCCGGTGAGGGTGGAAGACCCCCTCGGGGGGCTTTCGGGGCTGGCCTACGTCCCCGGCTCCGCCTCGGCCACCCGGGGCACCGTGGAGTACTACGACGGGGCCGCTTGGCGCCCCACGGAGCCGCCCACCGTTTCGGGCCTGGCCCTGGTGGCGGACCTCCCCCCAGGGGGAAGCGCCCGGCTCACCTTCCGCGTAAGGGCTTTGGCGGATGCCCCTCCTGGGGTACGCACCAACCGGGCCACGGCCAGGGGAGGGGGAGCCCAGGCGGAAGGGGAAGCCCCCGTGGAGGTCCTTCCCCTCCCCCGCCACCACCTGGGCCCTGGGGGGAACCCCAAGGCCCTCCCCGGAGGGGAAGGAAGCCCCGACGACGAGCAAAGGGCCCGCACCCTCCAGGGCCAGCCCTCCTGCTTCCCCCACACCCTCCTGAACGAGGGCACGGTGGAAGACCGCTACCGGATAGAGGCCATCCTGCCCCCAGGGGTAAGCCTGGCCTTGGGGCGGAACGGGCTCCCCCTGGACCAGCCCATCCTCCTAAGACCGGGGGAGGCGCTGGACTTTGAGGCCTGCGTGATGGCTCAGGATGCGGGCACCTTTAAAGTGGAACTGGTCGCCCGGAGCCTGGGGAGCGGCACCCTGAACCGCACCTGGGACATCCTGGAGGCGGTGCCTGCAGATGCCCTAAGCCTCACCAAGGAGGCCACCCCTCCCCCGGGGACCACCCTGAAACCGGGGGACGAGATCACCTACACCCTCCGCATCCAAAACCGCTACGCGCCCCTCACGGGCGCGGTGGTGGAGGACCCCTTGCCGGAAGGGGTGGAGTTCCTGGAGGCCCCGGGCGGCACCTACGACCCCGCCACCCACACCGTGCGCTTCCTCCTGGACCCCCTACCCCTTGGGGAAACCGTCCTCACGGTGCGGGTACGGGTGAAGAACGTCCCCGACGACACCCTCCTCCTGAACCGCTTCACCCTGAGGAGCCGGGAAACCCCCAACCCCCTACCCTCCAACCCCGTGGAGCACCCCGTGTTTGGGGTCAACCTGCTCCTCAGGAAGGGCGTGGCGCCGGAGGTGGCCCGCCTGGGCGAGGTCCTCACCTACCGCCTGGAGGTGGTCAACCCCTCCCAGGCCCCCCTTACGGTGCGGCTGGTGGACACCCCCGACCCCGCCCTCCGCTACCTCCCGGGCTCGGCCCGGATCCAGGCGGACTGCCAAGGGGAGGGGGTGGCCCTGGAGCCCCGGGAGGAGGGGGGGAGCTTTGTTTGGGAAGGGCTGAGCTTGCGGGGCGGAGGCCGGCTCTGCGTGGTCTACAAGATGCGGGTGGAAAGGGTGTCTAGGGCTGAGCTCCGGAACATAGCCCAGGCCTTCGGGCTCTCCGCCCAGGGGGCCGCGGTGGCCAGCGCTCAGGTCCAGGCCCTGGTGCGCGCCCTCCAACCCTTGGAGGAAAAGGCCCTCCTGGTGGGCCGGGTCTACCTGGACCTGGACGAGGACGGCCGCTACACCCCGGGGCGGGACCTGCCCCTGAAGGGGGCCCGGCTCCTCCTGGCCAACGGCTGGCAGGCCCTTACGGATGAGGGCGGGCGCTACGCCTTCCGGGACCTCCGGCCCGGCCCCTACCAGGTGATGCTGGACCCCGCCTCCGCCCCCTTCCCGCCCCTGCCCCACCTCGAGGCCCTAGGGGAGGGGTACCGGCGGGGGGTCCAGGTCTTCGGCCTCACCCAGGCGGACTTCCCCCTTAAGGCCCCCAAGGGAACGGTGAAGGTGGAAAGGAGCACCGAGCTCCGCTTCGGGCCCCTGTACCTGGAAAAGCGCCTGGTGCAGGTGGGGAACGAAGCCTGGGTTCATATTCTCCTCAAAGCGCAAACCCCCCTCCCCGAGTTCAGCCTTCGGGACGGCGAGGAGGTGTTTAGCGTGGAGGTTCTGGAAGGCGAGCGGGAGCTCACCCTCCCCTACCGGGGGGAGTTCACCGACCCCGAGGTGCGCTGGAGGTACCCATGAGAAAAGGCCTGGCTCTCCTCCTCCTTTCCGCTTGGGCTCTAGGCCAGTCCCTCACCCTCAAGGCCACGGTTCCGGGGGCGGAGCTGGGCTGGGCCGTTACGGGCCTTGAGGCCTGGCTCTTGCCCGAGGGAGGGCCTGTTAAGGTGGAAGTCTACTCCCCCGGCTTTGACCCCACCGATTACCGGAGCGCCCTAAAGGGACAGGAGGAGCTGGGGGACGAGCGTTACGACGGGGGGCAGGGAGAGGTGGAAGCCCTCTTCCGCCTGGAAAGGCGGGGAGAGGTTCTCCGGGAGGCGCGCTTTGGGGTGGAGCCCCACCGCTGGGTCACCCTCTGGGAAGGACCCTTACCCCAGGAACCCCACCTTCTCTCCAGCGCCTTTAAGGGGCTTGGAAAAAACGCCTTCGTCTACCGGATCTCCGGGGCCAGGCTTGTCCTGGACGATGCGCCTCAGCTCCTGGACGTGTACAGCATCGGCCTCACCCTCCGCCAGCTCCCTCCCGAGCGGGGGGGGTGGGTGGAACTCCTCGCCCTGGAGGCCGAAAGGCCCTTTACGGTCCACTTCTACGACGAGGACGGCCCCCAAGAGCTGGAGTCCAAGGCGGTCTACCCGGGGTTTGAGGAAACCCGGCCCGTCTCCGGCGACTTGGAATGGATCCCCTACACTCTGCGCCAGGCGGGGGTGGTACGCTTTCTCTTCCGCCAGCCCCCCACCGCCAAGCAGTACTCCAACACCCTGGCCTTCCGAGCCGAAGCCTGCCTCGAGGCCCTTCCAGGCCGCTTCAAGGCCGTACCGCCGGGAAGGGTGGAAACCTCCGTGGTGGACCCCCAGGGCAACCCTCTCCCCCTCCCCATAAAGGCCGAGGGCCGGCGCTTCCGCCCCGAGCTTCCCCCGGGCCACCGCCTCCTCCAAGTGGAAGGGGAAGGGGCGGTGCGCATAGGGGAGGGCTGGGCGGAAGTGGGCTGCCCCGGGGGGAAGGTGCGCTTCGTGGTGGAACCCCCCAAGGCCACCCTGGAGGTGGAAGCCCTCCTCCTCCAAGACCGCACCCTCCCCGCCCGCCTCACCCTCCACGTGAACGGAACCCCCCAAAGGCTGGAAGGCCAGGCCCGCCTGGACCTCCAACCCGGCCGCCATACCCTCCGCTGGGAAACCCCAGGCCTCATCCCCTTGGACCCCTTGCCCCAAGAAGTTTCCCTGGCCCCAAGGGAAACCCAACGCCTCCAGGTGCGCTTCCGCCCCCAAGTGGACCTGACCCTGGAGCCCAAGCACCAGGAAGTGCGCCGGGGCGAAAGGGGCCGCCTCACCCTCCAGGCCACCACCCCCTACCCAGGCCTCCTCCCAGCCGAGCTCGCCCTGGACCTCCCCCCTGAACTTACCCCCCTTGGCCCCACCCGCCTCTCCGGACCCCTGGGCGCAGGCCGCCCCCTCACCCTGGAAGTCCCCTTCCGCGCCGAAAACGGGGGAAGCCTCCTCGCCCGGGGAAGCCTCCTGCCCTACGGCTTGGAACGCACCGCAGAGGTCCGGGTCTTCCTCCCCGCCGCCCTCACCCTCAAAAAAGAAGCCCTCACCCCCGAGGTGCCCGCAGGGGGTGAGGCCCGGTTCGGGCTCACCGTGGCCAACGAAGGGGATGAACCCGCCCAAGCCACCCTCATAGACCGCTTCCTGGACAAGGAAGTGCGGATTGAAGTGGCCCTGGGCCCCAGGGAAGGCCGAACCTACACCCTCGCCTTCCCCCTACCCGAGTCCGCCCAAGGCACCCTGGTCAACCAAGCCCAACTGGGCCAGCTGAAGGCCGAAGCCAGCGTGCGGGTCCTCCGTCCCGAGGCCCGCCTGGCCCGGGAGCAGGCCCACCGGGTCTACCTTCCCGGGGAGGTGGTGGAGGTGCGCCTCCGGGTGAAGAACCCTGGGGAAGCTCCTCTCCACTACCGGCTCACCGACCGCTGCCCCGACGGCTTCACGCCCCTCTCCCAGCCCACCTTTGAAGGGCTCCTCTCCCCCGGGGAAGAGCGGGTCCACACCTACCGTCTCCGGGTGGAGTTCGGCCCCGAGGTGGAAGGGGTCTGCCAGGCAGAGCTCACGGGGAACGCCGAACGCCGCCAGGCCCAAACCCCCATCGCCCGCAGGCTCTTAAAGCTCTCCAAAGTGGCCGAACCCGCCCGCATCCTGGAAGGCGGGGAGGGCCGCTTCCTCCTCTGGGTGGAAAACCCCGCAGACCACGAGGTGGAGGTCAAGCTCCGCGATGTGCCCGACCCCGCCCTGGGCCTCCTTCTGGAGGAGAAGATCCTCCGGCTCGCCCCCGGAGAGGTCTGGAAGGGCGAGGTGCCCTTCCGCGCCCCAGCCCCTGGCCGCTACCGCAACACCCTCCAGGCCCAGATTGGGGAAGCCCTGGCCACCTTCCCGGCGGAGGCGGTGGTGGAGAGCCTGCCCCTTCTCGTTCCCGAGCGCATCTCCACCCTAAGCCTCCGCTACCAGGTGGAAGGCCCCGGAGGGAGCCTCCTCCTGGCCCACACCCCCCCCGAAGGGAGCGCTTACATCCCGGGTTCGGCCCGGCTGAATGGCCTTCCCCTGGAGGACCCCCGCCGCCTCGAGGACGGCCGCCTGGCCTGGCGCCTCCCCTTCCCCGGCGGCAAGGCCCAGGGAGAGGTCACCTACCAGGTGCGCCACCAAAGGGCCCTCCCGCCCCTTTCCGAACCCCAGCTCACCCTGGTGGCCCTGGACCGGGAAATCCCCCTGAAGGGCACCCTTACCCTTAAGGACTACGAAAGGGGCAGGCCCCTGGAAGGGGAGCGCCCCGGCCTCATCCGCGAGCCCAAGGAGGGGGCCATCCTGGGGGAGCGGGCGAGGCTTGTGGTCCAGGCCCCCATGGGCCCCATAGAGGTCCTCCTCAACGGCAAGCCCGTGCCCAAGGAACTTCTGGGAGAAGCCCAGTACGACGAAAGGGCAGGGGTCCAACGCCTCGCCTACTACGGCCTGCCCCTAGAGGAGGGGAGGAACATCCTGGAGGTGGTGACCCCCGGGGCCTACGACCGGGTGGAGGTCTTCCGCCCCGGAAGCCCGGTGAAGTTGGTGGCCGAGCCCGTGCGGGCGGTGGCGGACGGGCGCACCCCCCTGGAGTTCCGGCTTAAGGCGGTGGACGCCTTGGGCCTCCCCTCGGGCTTCGGCTTTGTGACCCTCGAGGCCGACCCCGAGCCCATCGCCGCGGACGCCAGCCCCCTGGAGCCCGGTTACCAGGTCCTCCTGAAAGACGGCGTAGCCCAGGTGCTCCTAAAGCCCCTCCCCACTCCCCGGGAGGTGGCCCTCCGCTACCGCTTCGGCCGCCTGGAAGGAAGCCTCACCCTCCAGCCCAAAGGGCCCACCAGCACCCTCTGGCTGGCCCAGGCCAGCCTCACCCTGGGCTACGACCTGGCCCAGGGCCAGCCCTACCTCCAAGGCCTGGGCCGGGCCTATGGGGAAGGCCCTCTCCTCCGGGGCTCCTTCCAAGGGGCCCTGGACACCACGGGCGACCTGGCCCGCACCCCCGACCCCCGCTTCCTGCCCCTCACCGGGAGCGGGACCGAGGCCAAGCGCCCCCTCGCCTCCGACGACCCCGTGGCCTTCCGCTACATGGAAGGGGGTCTTGCCCTTTCCTACGAACGGGCCCCCCTGGGGCCGAACCTCCCCGAGGCCACCGCCCTCCGGCTAAGGGCCCTGGGGCCTCTAGAGGCGGAAGCCTTTCTGGGCCTCCTCCCCATGGGCCGGGTGGAGGAGGAGATCGTCCCCGATGGGGGGTCCAGCTACCGCCTCCGCTTCCTCCCTAAGCCGGGAAGCCTGGCCCTTTACCTCCGTGAAGGGGCGCGGGAAACCCTCCTCCAGGAGGGAAAGGACTACATCCTGGACCGCGCCACCGGCCACCTCCACCTGGCCCGGCCCCTCCTCCCCTTCACGCCGGACTTCGCCCCGGTGCGCCTCCTCGCGGTCTACGCCCCCGAAAGCGCGCCCCGAGAAGCCTTGGCCTATGGCCTCTCTGCGGGCTACAAGGAAGGGGCCTTCCGGGCCCGCCTAGGGGCCGCCTACTACGAGGGATGGCGGTTCGGAGGGGAAGTGGGGTACGAGGCCGGGGGGAACCGGGCCCTCCTCACCTACCGGCAGGAGGAGGGGAAGCCCCCCACCTTCGGCCTCACCCTGGCCTACCGGGAAGGGCCCTTGGAGGCCCGGGGCGACCTCCGCTACGCCTTCGGAAACGCCCCGGAAGGGCAGGCCCGGCTGGCCTACGACCTTGGGCCCTTGGCCCTGGCCCTGGAGCAAAGCGGGCCCAAGACCGCCCTAGCCGCGGAGGCCAAGCTTGGGGGGCCTTTCCGGGCCGGGGCTGGGGTGGGGTACGACTGGGGCCTGAAGAGTACCTTCCTCCTGGCCCGGCTGGCCTACCAGGAAGGGGAGGACCGCCTGGCCCTCTCCTACTACACCCCGGGCGAAGGGGAGCTCTCCGCCCGCTTCGGCCTGGCCCCGGGCCTCTTCCTGGAGGGGGGCCTGCGCTACCGGGAGGAGCTTGCGGGCAGCCTCGGCCTGAAGAGCACCCTGGGCGGGGCCAACCTGGCCCTTTCCTACGAGCTCCCCACGGCAAGCGGCGAGGGCAACCGGGCCCGCTTCGGCCTGGAAGCCCCCCTGCCCCTGGACGAGCGCTGGAGCCTGAACCTCACCGCCGGCCTGGCCTACAAGCTGGACACGGAGGAAGGCCAGTCCGCCCTGGGCCTTGGCCTCCGCTACCGCACGGAGGACTTCGTGGCCACCCTGGCCGGGGAGTGGGCCTCGGGCCGCCTCCTTTTCCGCGCCGGGGCCGCAGGCACCCCGGCGGAGGACCAGGCCTTGGCGCTGGACCTCACCCTGGAAGCCCTCCCGGAGACCAAGCTCGGCTTCAGCGTCTCCTATGCCCTCTGGGCGGAGGGCTTCACCCTCCTCACCCACCACCTCTACAAGGAGGGCACCCTAGAGGGCCAGACCCTGGCGAACCTCCACGGCCGGGACTTCAGCGTTCGCCCAAGCCTCCTCTACCGCTACCCCTTCGGAGACCTCGAGGGCTCCGCCCTGGAGGTGGGCCTTGGGGGCACCTACCTCTTTGGGGCCTTTGGATTTGGGGGGAACCTTTACTACGGCTTCCTGCCCCTCCTGGGAGAAGGCTCGGGGGCTTTCAGCCTAGAGGGCACCTGGCGGGCCCTGGAGGGCTTTTGGCTTAGCCTGGGCTACACCTTCGGCGAGACCGCCTTCCGCCGCCCGGGGCCTTACCTGAGGCTGGACCTGTTCGGAGGTGGCCGATGAAGCGTCTCCTAAGCCTGGCGTTCCTCCTGGCCTTAGCGCACGCCCAGGTGGTGACCCCCTTCAACATCCGCTACCAGACCACCACCAACGGGAACATCGTCCTGATTGGCAACACCCTGATGTGCATGAGCGTCGCTTTCTCCCTAACGCAATGCAGCACCACCCGGATGAACGATCCCACCCAAAACAACACCGCGCTTACGTCCGATAACCAGCTGGACTCTAGCCGAAGGATGATCTTCATTAACGCCGACCCCGCTAACCCCTCCTGGCCCTCCGGCCGGGGCGGGAGCACCGCCGCCACCCTCTCCCTGCCCTCTGGGGCCCAGGTCCTTTGGGCGGGGCTCTACTGGGGGGCTAGGGCTAACCCTTCGGCCAGCGGGCGAAACCAGATCTACATAAAGGGCCCCGGTCAAAGCTCCTACCAATCCCTCTCCGGCACTCTCATCGGCACGATTACCGACTGGGGCACAGACACCACCCGGCCTTACACAGCCTTCGCCGATGTGACCTCTTTGGTTCAAAACCGGGGAAACGGCCAGTACTGGGTGGGCGGTATCCTGGCCAGCACGGGCAACGATGGGTTGGGATTCTACGCTGGGTGGGCCTTGGTGGTGGTCTACCGGCTCCCCAGCGAACCCCTTCGGAACCTGGTGGTCTACGATGGGCTGGCCTCGGTTAGTAGCGGCAACCCGGTAACGGTCACCCCAAGCGGATTCCTAACGCCCCTTACCGGTCCTTTTACCGCGTACTTGGGTGCAGTGGCCTTTGAAGGAGACGGGGGGATTACGGGAGACCAGGTTGTACTGAACGGCTCACCCGTAAGCGATGCCCAAAACCCGGTGAACAACTTCTTCAATAGCTCCGTTTCCCAGCTGGGCACCCGCTTCACGGCTAAAAACCCGGACTACATCAACCAAATGGCGGTGGACGTGGACCTGGTGGACGTCACGGGCCGCATCCCCAACGGGGCCACCTCGGCCACCATCCAGTTCACCTCTAGCGGAGACACTTACTTCCCCACCGTTCTTGCCTTCGCCACCCAGGTCTTCCTCCCAGACCTCACCACCACCTTCACCAAAACCGGGCAGGACCTAAACGGGGGCAACCTGGAGGTGGGGGACATCCTGGAGTACACCATCAGCTTCACCAATACCGGACTGGATGGGGCCACCAACGTGGTGGTAAGGGACCCCATTCCCCCTGGCACCCAGTACGTGCCGGGAAGCCTCCAGGTGTTGCAAAACGCCACCGGGGCCCCCACCGGCACCTTCACCGACGCCCCGGGGGACGACATCGCCGAGTACGACAGCACGGGTGGCCGCGTGGTCTTCCGGCTGGGCACCGGGGCCAACGCGAGCCAAGGGGGGCTTATTCTGCCCAGCCAGGGTGCCACGGTGAAGTTCCGGGTTCGGGTCCTCCCCTCCGCCGCTGGGCAGGCCCTCACCAACACCGCCCAGGTGACCTACAACAGCCAGACCTTGGGCACTGAGTTTAGCCAGACGGCCTCTTCCAGCATCACCGTTTCCGTCCAGCCCGCCGCGGACCTAAAGGTGACCAAAACCGGGCCTGCCTCCGCTCTACCGGGCGGCCCCATCAGCTACACGGTTACCGTGGAAAACCTGGGGCCTTCCCCGGTTACGGGGGCTTCCTTCACGGACAACGTCCCCCCAGAGATCACGGGGGTGGCCTGGTCCTGTACCCCTTCAGGCGGGGCTAGCTGCAGCGCCCCTTCCGGAACCGGAAACGCCATCAGCCTCACCCTGAACCTGCCCGTGGGCGGCTCGGTAACCATCGCCATCTCGGGCACCGTGAGCCCTAGCGCCGCCGGACAGACCCTCGCCAACACCGCCAGCGCCTTCCCCCCTGCCGGTGTAACGGAGGTTAATCCCGACGACAACAGCTCAAGCGCTTCCACCGCCGTAGCCCTGGGCTACACCCTCTTGGGCTCCGTCTACCACGACCGGGAGCCCAACGGGGCCAAGAACGGGGAGGATTGGTCCAGTGGGGTCACGGTCTACGTGAAGCTGGTTCAGGGAAGCGCGGTGGTGGCGGTGCAGGCTGTAAGCCCCAGCGCGGGCACCTACGCTTTCTCCGCCGTGGTGCCGGGGACCTACACCCTGGTCTTGGACGACAACGGCAACACTTCGGACGCCACCCCCACCCCCCCTCCCGGCTGGCACTTCATCAACCCTGGAAGCGGAGCCCTAAGCGTAACGGTTAATGGGGACCTTTCGGGGCTGGACTTCGGCCTCTTCCATGGTACCCGCCTCACGGGCACGGTCTTCTACGACGACGGGGAGGGCGGGAACACGGCCAACAACGCCGTAAAGGAGGGGGCGGAAAGGGGCGTGGCCGGGGTGACGGTCACGGCCACGGACGGCACCCACACCCGCACCGCCCTCACGGACGGGAACGGGAACTACCTCCTCTGGATCCCCTATGGCTGGGGCACGGTCACCCTCTCCCACCCCACCCGCCCAGCCACCGGTTGGAACGACGGGAGCACCGCCCACCCTGTAGGGAGCTTTTCCGACGCCAACGCCCCCACTTCCCCCGGCGCGGTGGTGAACCTGGGGGCGGCCTCCAGCCTTCCCCCCGTCCTGGTGCGGCACTTCGGAGTGGTGCGGACGAGCCTCCTGAGGCCCCCGCAGTCCGGCCAGACCACAAGCCCCGGGGTCCACACCTTCGCCCACACCTTCCGCCCCGGCACCTTAGGCACCTTCACCCTGGACCTGGGGAGCGGAGCCTACGCCTACCAGGTGCGGGCCGACCGGAACTGCGACGGAGACTTTGACGACGCGGGCGAGGGCTTTTCCCCCTTCCCCCTTACCCTCACCGTGGGAAGCGCCTGGCCTAGGGAGGCTGACGGGAGCCTTAAGGCCTGCGCTCTAGAGGTGCGGGCCCTTGTTCCCCCCGGTGAGCCCGCGGGGCGCACGGATGTGGCCCTTCTTCAGGGGAGCCTGGCCTGGGCGGGGAGCGGTGTGGCCGAGCCCCTGGCCCTTACCGACCTCCTCACCGTGATCGGGGGGGAGGTGCGCCTCACCAAGGAGGTGCGGAACGCAACCCAAGGAGGACCCTTCGGCGGTACGGCCCAAGCCAAGCCGGGAGAGGTCCTGGAATACTGCATCACCTATCGCAATCTAGGCACCGCCCCGGTGACGAACCTAACCCTGGCCGACCCCATCCCCTTCTTCAGCGATCTCGTCCTTGGGGCCTACGGAGGTAAGGAGCTGAGGTGGACCCACGGGAGCACGGTCCAGGACCTCACCGCCGCCCAAGACGGCGACGCAGGCCACGTGGCCGGAGGGGTGGTCTACCTCCTGGTGGGAACCGTGAACCCAGGGGAAAGCGGTGGCCTGTGCTACCGGGTGCAGGTACGGTAAAAAAAGCCCCAGGCCCTAGGGCCTGGGGCTTTTGGTGGGCGGCGTAGGACTTGAACCTACGACCTCTCGCGTGTGAGGCGAGCGCTCTTCCGCTGAGCTAGCCGCCCACGCGAGCTATAGGCTAGCATGGGGGCCAAAGGGTGTCAAGCTTGCCCCAGGGCCTAGGGGCGGGTATACTGCCCCTCGGTTTAAGGAGGTGAAGCATGCGTAAGGTTCTATCGCTACTTGCGCTCCTTGGCCTGGGTTTCGCCCAGGAGTTCATCACCATCGGCTCCGGCGCCACCACAGGGGTGTACTTCCCCGTGGCCACGGGCATGGCCAAGCTGGTGAACGACGCCAACGTGGGCCTCCGGGCCAACGCCCGCTCCACCGGCGGGAGCGTGGCCAACATCAACGCCATCGCCGCGGGAGAGTTTGAGATGGCCCTGGCCCAGAACGACATCGCCTACTACGCCTACCAGGGCTGCTGCATCCCCGCCTTTGAGGGCAAGGCGGTGAAGGGCATCCGCGCCCTGGCCGCCCTTTACCCCGAGGTGGTCCACATCGTGGCCCGGAAGGACGCGGGCATCCGCACCGTGGCCGACCTCAAGGGCAAGCGGGTGGTGGTGGGGGACGTGGGCTCCGGCACGGAGCAGAACGCCCGGCAGATCCTCGAGGCCTATGGCCTCACCTTTGACGACCTGGGCCAGGCCATCCGCGTGAGCGCCACCCAGGGCATCCAGCTCATGCAGGACAAGCGGGCGGACGCCCTCTTCTACACCGTGGGCCTGGGGGCGGGGGCCATCCAGCAGCTGGCCCTCACCACCCCCATCGCCCTGGTGGCCGTGGACCTTGGCCGGGTGCAGACCATCGCCAAGAAGTACCCCTTCTACGTGGGCTTCAACATCCCCGGGGGCACCTACAAGGGCGTGGACGTAACCACCCCCACGGTGGCCGTCCAGGCCATGCTCATCGCCAGCGAGAAGCTCTCCGCGGACACGGTCTACAAGTTCATGAAGGCGGTCTTCGGCAACCAGGAGGCCTTCAAGAAGATCCACCCCAACCTGGAGCGGTTCTTCTCCTTGCAGAAGGCGGTGAAGGGGCTTCCCATCCCCCTCCACCCCGGGGCGGAGCGCTTCTACAAGGAGGCGGGGGTCCTGAAGTAGGGTGCCCCCCTCCTCCAAGCCCCCCCGGCCTGGGGGGGCTTTCTTAAGGAGGCCCAGATGAAGGAAGCCGCGCCCGACCTCTTGGCGGTGGAGGAAAGCGAGCTTGGGGGCCGGAGGCCCAAAAGCCCCTGGGCTCGAGGGGCCCTCTTTGGGCTTGGGGTCCTCTGGAGCCTCTTCCAGCTCTGGGCCACGGAGCTGGGCACCCTGGACCCCTTGCGCCTCAGGGCGGTGCACCTGGCCTTCGCCCTGGCCCTGGCCTTTTTGGCCTACCCGGGGAGGCGAGGCCCCAGGGACAGGATTCCCCTCCTGGACTGGGCTTTGGCCCTCCTAGGGGTGGCGGGGGCCCTCTACGTGGTCTTGGACTACTACGGCATCACCCAGCTCCGGGGGGGGATCCCCAGCGGGAGGGACGTGGTCATGGGCACCCTCACCCTCCTCGCCCTCTTCCTCGCCGCCTGGCGGGTGGTGGGGCCCGCCCTGCCCATCATCGCCTCGGCCTTCGTCCTCTACGCCCTCACCGGCCCCAAAGGCCTCCTCCCCTTCACCCTTCCCCCCTGGCTCCAGCTCCACGCGGGGAGCAGCTGGGGCCAGCTCATGGGCCAGCTCTACACCACCGCGGAGGGGATCTGGGGGGTGCCCTTGGGGGTTTCCGCCACCTTCGTCTTCCTCTTCGTCCTCTTCGGGGCCCTTTTGGAAAAGGCGGGGGCAGGCCGGTTCTTCATCCAGGTGGCCTACGCCCTCCTCGGGCACTTCCGGGGCGGGCCCGCCAAGGCCGCGGTGGTGGCCAGCGCCCTCACGGGGGTGGTCTCGGGGAGCTCCGTGTCCAACGTGGTCACCACCGGCACCTTCACCATCCCCCTCATGAAGCGGGTGGGCTACCCCCCGGAGAAGGCGGGGGCGGTGGAGGTGGCGAGCTCCTCCAACGGCCAGCTCATGCCCCCTGTCATGGGGGCCGCGGCCTTCATCATGGCGGAGTTTTTGCAGATCCCCTACAGCACCCTCATCCTCATGGCCGCCATCCCCGCGGTCCTGGCCTACGCCACCCTGTTCATCACCGTGCACCTCGAGGCCCTCCTCCTGGGCCTAAAAGGGGTGCCCCGCGCGGAGCTTCCCCCCCTAGCGCCCATCCTCCGCGGGGGGGCCCACTACCTCCTCCCCCTCCTCTACCTCATCTACGCCCTGGTGGGCCTGAGGCTCACCCCGGAGCGGGCGGCCTTGAACACCATCCTCCTCATGCTCCTCCTCCTCTTCCTCCAGGAGGGCTACCGGGCCTGGCGGGGGGGGAGGGGGCTCCTAAGGGGCCTCGGCTCGGGGTTTAGGCTGGCCCTGGAGGGCCTCGAGGCGGGGGGACGGGGCATGGTGGGCATCGCCCTGGCCACCGCCAGCGCGGGGGTCATCGTGGGCATCGTGACCATGACCGGCATCGGCTTCGGGCTGGTGGACATCGTGGAGAGGCTCTCCGGGGGGAACCTCATCCTGGTCCTGATTCTGGCCCAGCTCACCAGCCTCCTCCTCGGCATGGGCCTCCCCACCACCGCCAACTACATCGTCATGGCCAGCCTGGTGGTGCCGGTGGTGCTCGGGCTTGCGGAAAAGGCGGGCTACGCCGTGCCCGCGGTGGCCGCCCACATGTTCGTCTTCTACTTCGGCATCATGGCGGACTCCACGCCCCCCGTGGCCCTGGCCGCCTACGCCGCCAGCGCCATCGCCCGCTCGGACTTCTGGAAGACCGCGGTCCAGGGCTTCGTCTACGAGCTCCGCACCGCCCTCCTCGCCTACATGTTCTTCTTCAACCCCAAGCTCCTCCTCATCGGGGTGGAAAGCCTTGGGGAGGGGGTTTGGATCTTCCTCACCGCCCTCCTGGGCATGACCGCCTTCAGCGCCAGCCTGGTGGGCTTCCTCCACAAGCGGACGAACCTCCTGGAGCGGGCCCTCCTCATGGCCGCGGCCCTCACCCTGGTGGTGCCGGGCCTCCTCACGGACGCCATCGGCCTTGGGCTCCTCCTCCTCGTCTACCTGGCGCAACGGGTGCGAAAATGAGCCCTGTGGAACCCCTGGTGCGCATCCAGAACCTGCACAAGTACTTCGGCCCCCTCCACGTGCTGAAAGGGATCACCCTGGAGGTGGCCCCCGGGGAAAGGCTGGTCATCATCGGCCCCTCGGGCTCGGGGAAGAGCACCCTCATCCGCTGCATCAACCGCCTGGAAGACTTCCAAGAAGGCACGGTGACCGTGGACGGCATGGACGTGAAGGACGACCGCCTCCTCCCCAAAATCCGCCGGGAGGTGGGCATGGTCTTCCAGCAGTTCAACCTCTTCCCCCACATGACCGTCCTGGACAACGTCACCCTAGGCCCCATCCGGGTGCGGCGCCTGAGCCGGGCCGAGGCGGAGCGGAAGGCCATGGAGCTCCTGGAACGGGTGGGGATCGCCGACCAGGCCAAAAAGTACCCGGGGCAGCTTTCCGGGGGGCAGCAGCAGCGGGTGGCCATCGCCCGGGCCCTGGCCATGGAGCCCAAGCTGATGCTCTTTGACGAGCCCACCTCGGCCCTGGACCCGGAGATGGTGGGGGAGGTGTTGGACGTGATGCGGGACCTGGCCCGGGGGGGGATGACCATGGTGGTGGTGACCCACGAGATGGGGTTTGCCCGGGAGGTGGCGGACCGGGTGGTGTTCATGGACCGGGGGGAGATCGTGGAGGAGGCCCCTCCCGAGGCCATCTTCACCCGGCCTAAGGAGGAGAGGACCCGGGCCTTCCTGCAAAGGGTCCTCCACCACTAGCAAAGACCCGCGCCAAAAGGGCCCGGGCGTAGGCCAGGGTGGCCTCGAGGGCCCCCGGGTCCAGGCGGGCGAAGGTGTCCGTGGGCCAGTGCCAGTCGGGGGGGACGCCCCCTTCCAGGCGGATCAGGGTGAGGCAGGGAAAGCCCTTCTGGGCCAGGGGCAGGGCATCAAAGTAGGCCAGGCGGTAGCGGAGGGGCCGGGCGCCCTCCAGGGTGCGGGCCGCCTCCAGGAGGGGGCCCCGGTAGGGGTGGTAGAGGAGCATCCCCTCCCCTTCGGCATAGAAAAGCGCCCCCCGGCCCACGTTGTCCAGGTTCAGGACCAGGGTCCCCGGGGGGAGGTGGGGGAGGAGGGCCTTGGCCCCCAGGGCCCCCACCTCCTCGCACCCCGTGAGGGCCAGGCCCAGGCGGAAGCCGGGCGGGGGGGTGGCCTCCAGGAAGAGGGCCGTGGCCACCGCCACCCCGCTCCCGTTGTCGTTGCCCCCTTCCACGTAAGGGGCGGTGCGCTCCCGGTGGAGAAGAAGCCCCGCCTGCACCAGGAAGTAGGCCCCCACCGCCCAGGCCCAAGGGGTAAGGGCGAGGAAAGGGGCCAGGGCCGCCAGGAGCGCGTTCAGGAGGAACTGCCGCCGGAAGCCCGAAACCCGCTTGGGGTGGTAGAGGAAGAAGGTCTTGGCGGTGTCCACGTGGGCCAGGAGGAGGAGGGCACGGGGGCCTTCCCCTTTCCAGAGGAGGAGGTTTTGCGAGGGAAAGCGGTCCAGGAGGAAGCCCCAGGGCCGGTGGCCGCTGAAGTAGAGGAAGAAGGCCAAGGCCCCCAGGAGGGGAAAGAAGGGGGAAAGGGGCGCCAGGGCCAGGAGGAGGCTGATGCCCATGAGTTCCGGGCCGTAGCTCCGCACCCCTTTGAAGGGGAGGGTCTGCACCGGGTACCCCTCCCCTTCCAAAAAGGCCCTCAGGCGGCGGAAGGTCTCGGCCTCGAGGGGGGTGGCGCTCCCCCGGTGGGGGAGCCTTAGGAGCTCCAGGACCCGGGCCAGGGTGGGGTTCATGGCCTTCAGCCTACAATGGACCCATGGAAATGAAGCCGGAAACCTGGCTGGTGCAGGCGGGGCGGCCCAAGGCGCCGGGAAGCCCCCTCAACACCCCCATCGTGCCCGCCTCCAACTTCCTCCTGGGGGCCTACGCCCGGGAGGACGGGACCCCCACCTGGGCCGCCCTGGAGGAGGTGGTGGGGGGCCTGGAAGGGGGGCAGGCCCTGGCCTTCGCCTCGGGGATGGCCGCCGCGGCCGCAGTCTTTAGCCTCCTCCCCCCAAACGCCCTGGTGGTCCTCCCCACGGACTGCTACCAGGGGGTGGTGGGCCTGGCGGAAGGGGGGCCTTGGCGCCTTCTCCGCCTGCCCCTAGGGGACACGGAGGCCTGGGTGGAGGCCGCCAAGGAGGCGGACCTCCTCTGGCTGGAGCCCATCTCCAACCCCCTCCTGGAGGTGCCGGACCTTAGGGCCATCGCCGGGGCCCCAAGGAAGGGGCTCCTCGCGGTGGACAACACCTTCCCCACCCCCCTCAACCTCCGGCCTTTGGACCTGGGGGCGGACCTGGTGGTCCACAGCGCCACCAAGCTCCTCGGGGGGCACTCGGACCTCCTTTTGGGGGTGGCGGTGGCCAAGGAAGAAACCCTCCTGGAAAGGCTCCGAAGGGCGCGGACCCTCCAGGGGGCCACCCCGGGGGCCCTGGAGGCCTTCTTGGCCCTACGGGGCCTCCGCACCCTGGCGGTGCGCCTGGAGAGGATGCAAAAGACGGCCCAGCTCCTGGCGGAACGCCTTCAGGCGCACCCAAAGGTGGAACGGGTCCTCTACCCCGGCCTTCCCACCCACCCCGGCCACAAACGGGCCCGGGAGCTCCTTCGGGGCTTTGGGGCGGTGGTCTCCTTCGTGGTGAAGGGCGGGGCGGAAGGGGCGGATGGGGTCTTGGGGCGGGTCCGGCTCATCCGCCACGCCACGAGCCTCGGGGGCGTGGAGTCCACCATGGAGCGCCGCTCGGCCCTCCCAGGCCAGGGCCACCTCCCCCCGGGCCTCCTCCGCCTCAGCGTGGGCCTCGAGGACCCCGAGGACCTCTGGGGGGACCTGAAGGGGGCCTTGGAGGGGGTATCATGATCCGGAACCGGTTCAAGACCACCACGGAAGGCCTAAGGCCCTCCTTCCCCCTGACGCTCTACGGAAAGGCCAAGCGGTTCTTCTGGGACCCCGCGGGCTTGGACTTCAGCCAGGACCGGGCCTCCTATACCCGCCTGGCCCCGGAGGCGCGCACCGCCCTCACCCACCTGGCCTCCTTGTTCATCGCTGGGGAGGAGGCCGTAACTCTGGACCTCCTGCCCCTCCTGGGGGTGGTGGCCCGAGAAGGCCGCCTGGAGGAGGAGATGTACCTCACCACCTTTCTCTTGGACGAGGCCAAGCACGTGGAGTTCTTCCACCGCCTGCTGGAAGCCATGGGTAGCACGGGCCAGGACCTGGAGCGCTTCCACGGGCCGAGCTACCGGGCCATCTTCTACCAGGCCCTGCCCCAAGCCATGGGTCGGCTTGTGGACGACCCCTCTCCCGAGGCCCAGGTGGAGGCGGTGGTGACCTACACCATGGTGGTGGAAGGGGTCCTGGCGGAAACGGGGTACTACGCCTACCGGCGGGCGGCGAAGGTCTTGGGCGGACAGGGTTTTCCCCTCCCCGCCACCTTAGAGGGCATCGGGTACGTGGCGCGGGACGAGTCCCGGCACATCGCCTACGGGCTTTACCTCCTCTCCCGGCTCCTGGCCCAGAACCCCCAGCTCTGGAATGTGGTGGAACGGCGGATGGACGAACTCCTCCCCCACGCCCTGGGGGTGGTGGGGGAGGTCTTCGCCCAGTACCCCGGGGGCTTTCCCCTGCCCCTAAGCCCGGAGGAGTTTTTTCAATACGCCATGGGGCAGTTCCAGAAACGCCACCGCAGGCTGGAGGTCGCCCGCCGCCAGAGCCTAGAGGAGGTGGAGCGCCTGGCCCTGGAGGAGGAAGCCTAACCCCGCCAGAGGTCCGGCCGCTTCCGCTCCTCCACCTCCACCATGGGCCAGAAGGGGTCTTCCGTGAGGTTTTCCAGGCCCCCCTCCCGAAGGAGGAAGGTGTCCTCCACCTTGGCCCCGGAAAGGCTCGGGTTCCAGGCCAGGGCCATGCCCGGCCCCAGGCGGAGGGGATGCCCCGGGGTGGCGAAGACCTCCCGGGGGCGTAAACCCGCCACGCCCCCCTGGTGGTGCTCCAGGAAGGCCCCCGGGTGGCCCACCGCCTCGTAGCCTTTCTGGATGGCCTCCAATACTGCCCCCAGGCTGGCCCCGGGGCGGCTTGCGGAAAGGGCCTCCGCCTCCACCCGGAGCACCTTCTTGTAGAGGGCCTCCACCTCCTCCTGGCCGAAAGCGGCCATCCGGGTCAGGCTGGCCACCAATCCCCCCGCCTCGGCGCACACCACCGCCATGAAGGCCCGCCCTAGGGGCCGGTCCTTGGGCAGGGGGTGGCGGTGGCGGAAAAGCCGCTCCTCACCGGCCACCAGGAGGAGCAGGGGCCGGACCCCTTCCCCCCAGAGGGCCTCGGCTAAGGCCCCTGCCAAGGTCCATTCCCGCCAGCCAGGCTGGGCCGTGCGCACCACCTCCCCTACCGCCCGGGCCGCGCGGGCCCCCAGGGCCCGGAAGGCGGCCTGGGCCCTTTGGGTGAGGGCGAGGCGCAGGGGGGTGAGGTCGTGCTCGAGGTCGCTCGGGCTCGGAGGCGGGGGGAAAGCGTACCAGGGGTGGAGGACCGCCTCCACCCCCAAGGCTTCCTCCTCCACCAGCCGGGGGTGCTCGGGCGGGGTGGTGTGGAGCCGAACCTTCTCCCCCATCTCCAGGTAGCCCACCCCTTCCCCCAAGGGGGCCAAGGTGTTCACCCCCCCGGTCAGCCAGGCGAAGTTTTCTGGCCGGACCACATAAAAGCGAAGGAAACCCCGATCCTCCATCCAGGCCCTTAAGCGGGCGAGCGCTTCCCCATCCATCCCTATACCTCCCTAAGCCGCCTTGCCGCCTCCTCCGGGAGGACGTCCACCGTGAAGGCCCCGGCCCCGAGCTCCGTCCCCGCCAGGTACTTCCGCCGGCCCTTGTCCCGGAGGACGGGGAGGAACTCCACGTGGAAGTGGAAGTGGGCCTCCTCCCCCTTGGGGGCCGCGTGGAAGAGCATCACGTAGGGCATGGGTTCGCCAAAAAGCGCATCCAGCCGGGCCACGGTCCGGCCCAAAAGGCGGGCCAGAGCCTCCATCTCCCCTTCCGAAAGGGTCCAAAGCCCGGGGTGGAAGGCCTCGGGGACCACCCAGACCTCGTAGGGGAAGTGGGCGAAGGGGGGGACGAAGGCCAGGAAGCCCCCCTCCCGGTCCACGCTGTAAGGCCCCAGGTGGGGAAGGAGCTCGAGGAGGACCGGCCGCTCCCGGAAGGCCTCCGCCTCCCTTTCCAGAAGGGGAGGCACGAAGGGGTAGGCGTAGATCTGCCCGTGGGGGTGGTGGAGGGTGACCCCGATGGCCTCCCCTCGGTTCTCAAAGGGCATGACGAACCGAACCCCCTCCAGGGCGTAAAGGACCTGGTAGCGGTCCCTTAAGGCCCAAAGCAGGAGGAGCCTCTCCTCCTGGGAAAGGGTGGCCAGGCTTCCGGTGTGCCTTGGGGTGTAGACCACCACCTCGCACCGGCCCCAGGCGGGGGCGGTGGGCACGGGGAGGCTTGGGGGGGCCGGAGGGGTTTCCACAAAGGCGGGAAAGCGGTTCTGGAAGACGGCCACCTGGAAGCGGGGAAAGGGGATCTCCGTGGGGAAGCCCCCGGGCCGGCTGGGGCAAAGGGGGCAGTGCTCCTCCGGCGGGAGGAAGGTCCGCCCCTGGCGGTGGGGGGTGTAGACCGCCCAGGCCCGCCGCAAGGGGTGGTAGCGCAGGTGGGAGGAGGGCGCTGGGGCCTCCTCCGGCTCGGGGAGGGGGGGGTCCTCGAGGGGGGCCCAGCTGTAGAGGAGGAGCTCCCGACCGTCCCGTTTGCGGTGGGTGTGTTTATGGAAAGGGGGCATAGTCCACCTCCTCCTCCCCTACACGGAAGCGGTAGGGTGCCAAAGGGACCACGGGAAGGTCCTGGCCGAGAAAGCGGATCAGAGCCTCCTTCTCTTCCGGAGCAAGCCAGGCCGGTGGGTCGGAGGTGGCCTTAAAGCCGGTGATTTCCGCCATGGCTTGTTGTAGGCGCATCTCAGAGGGAGAAAGGAGGTTAAAGCGCTGACGAAAGTAGACCACATCGGGGTCCACATGTACTTTCCTTTTAAGCCACAGCCGGTGAAGAGTGGAACGGAGAGCGTTCCTAAGCCCGGGTCCCGTGGGGTCTCCGAGGTGGACAGAACGGTCTTCGTTGTCCCAGTAGGGGGCCACGTCGGGGCCAACCCGAAGCCCGTCGGCTAGGCCCAAGGAGGCTAGGATAGGGGCCCCGGAAAAGAGGAGGTAGGTACCTCCCGCCGCCCTTCGGATGCGTTCCAAGGCGCGGCGGTAGCGGGCCTCCCCTTCTGCTCCCGGGAGGGCTCCCGCATAGAGGAAGTCCAGCTTTAGGTAGTCATAGCCCCAGGCCACTACCTTCCGAATGAGCATTTCCAACCAGTCCAGCACCTCCTCCTGACCGCTATCCAGGGCGAAGAGGGGCTTTCCCCAGTTGAAGCCCGCGGGGATAAGCCGGCCCTCTCCATCTCTTAGGAGCCACTCGGGGCGCTCTTGGAAGAGGGAACTATCCTCGGTAACCAGAAAGGGGGCGAGCCAAAGCCCCGGCCGGAAACCTCGCGCTCGAATCTGACCAGCTAGGTAGGCCATCCCCTGGGGGAAACGGGCGTTGGGTTCCCAATCCCCCAAGGCCCGTTGCCAGCCGTCGTCCACCTGAAAGACCTCAAAGGGAAAACCCTTTAGACTCTCCAGGATCTCAAGAAAAAGGTCCTGGCTAATCCGGGTATAGAAGCTATACCAACTGCACCAAACCCGAGGAGAGGGGTTCTGGGTCCTCCCGGGGAGCCGCTCAGCGTAGGCAGCAAAAACCTCCTCCTCCTGTCCCACCGCCAAAAACCAGCGTCCCCCTTCCCCCGCGTACCGCCCGAGGAGGAGGCCTTCCCGCCCCAGGACCCGGGCCCCAGGGTCTAAGGCCCCGAGGAGGAGGACCCGTTCCCTCTGCCTCAGGGCCCCTAGGCCACTCCCCCAAAGCTCCTCACTTTCCAGGAGAAAAGGGTCATCTGCTTGGGGCCTCCGTTCTGGAGGAAGTAGGGGCCTCTTGGACCCAAACCCTACCCAGGCCGCCAAGCTCCAGCTTTGCCAGCCGTGGCGGAAAAAGGCCTCTGCCCGAAAAGGAGCGTGGACCCGTACCTCTGAGCCCCATAGGAGGGCCCCGTCTTCCAAGACCTCCACCCCTTGGGCCTTCAGGGGCACCTCCAAGCCGCCCAGTACAAGCCTCATGTCTCCTCCCACACGGCAAGGTCATGGGGGGGAATACGCCTATCCCCCAAGAGAAACCGCACCCCTGGAGGGGCAGGTGCCTCCACCACCTCGGGGCCATAGTTAAAGGCAAACACCAACGGGCCCCGTCTCCGTAAACGCAGGCCCTCAGGGAGGAAGCGGGGATGCAAGCCCGCCTCCTCGGCCAAGGACTGGCAAAGGGCAAAGAGAAGTTCTGGGCTGGGCCAAGCCGCCAGGTACAGGTAGCGACCCCTGCGGAAAAGGATTCCCCCACCATCCGTAAAACGGAGCAAGGGGGGAAGATCGGTCTCCACCCACTCCCGCCAAACCCCGAGGGCAAAGCGGCCCCAGGGTCCTTCGGCCTCCTCCAAAAGCCCCGGGGGCAGGCTCTCCACCCGCACTACCTTAAGGGGAAGGAGGGCTTGGAGCGCGCCCGGAGGGAGTTCGGGGGGGATCTGGAAGTTCTCCGTTTTGCTCCCCGAACGGGGTCCGACGAGTACCAGGCCGTCCGCCTGGGAGAGGGCCTCGAGGGCCTCCTTACGCACAATGGGCAGGCTGGGAACCACCACCAGGCCATACCCGCCCAAGTCTGCCCCGGGCTTGAGAATGTCCACGTCCAACCCTAGGCGCCGGAGAACGCTATAGAAGGAAAACACCAGGGTCAGGTAGTTCCACTCGGCCCCTTGGGGCTGGATCTCAAACACCCAAGCCGCCTCGGAATCATAGACCAGAGCCACGGGGGCACACCCTGCGGGAGGAAGGGGGAGGGCGGAAAGCTCCTCTGCTACGCGCTGCACTTCAAAGAAGGCCACGTCCGGCTGGAAATCTGGACGGTTGAGCCCCGCGTGCATCTGCTCTTGGGCAAAGGGCGCTTGGCGCCAGCGGAAGTAGGAGACCACCTCTGCCCCATGGGCTATGGCCTCCCAAGTCCAAAGGCGTACCATCCCGGGCGCCGGGCTTGGATTGTGGGGGGCCCAGTTCACGGGACCCGGCTGCTGCTCCATGACCCAGAACCGCCCCCGCCCTACCCCCCGGTAGAGGTCGTGGTGGAAGGCGGCCACATCGGGGTGGCCCGTGCGGGCCCACTGAACCTTCTCCTCCTGGGGAAGGGGCATCAGGTCGGTGAAGCCCAAGGGGTAGCTGTCCCAGGCGGCAAAATCCAGGTCCTCGGCCAAGGCAAAGGGGTCCAGATCGGTGAAAAACCCCATGAAGTTATGGGTAATGAACCGGCCAGGAGCATTATCCCGAAGGAGGTCCACTTGGAAACGATTGTAGGCCCGCACCTGGTCTGATGCGAAACGGTAGTAGTCCAGAAGGTGGCTGGGGTTGGCCTCGGCCACGGTGAGGTGAGGAAGCTCCACCTCACCGAAATCCCGGTACGTTTGGCTCCAAAAGACCGTTCCCCAGGCGGCGTTCAGCGCGTCAATCGTCCCGTACTTAGCCCTCAACCAGCCCCGGAAGGCCTCACGACAGTTGGGACAGTAGCAGCGCACGGTGCCGTGACAGCCAAACTCGTTGTCCACCTGGAACCCTACCACCGCGGGGTGGCGGCCGTAACGCTCCGCTAGAAGGGCCACGATGCGGGCAGTCTCTTCCCGGTAGGCGGGGCTGGAGAAGCAGTAGTGCCGCCGCCCACCAAAGTTCCGCCTCCGCCCCTCCCGGTCCACAGGGAGGATCTCCGGGTACCGGTCCACCAACCACTTGGGGGGGGTAGCGGTGGGGGTACCGAGGACTACGGCTAGGCCCTCCTTCTGCGCCAGATCCAGAACCCGATCCAGCCAACCCCAGCGGAGAGCACCTGGGGTGGGCTCGAGGGCGCTCCAGGCAAACTCCCCCAGGCGCACATAGCGGAGCCCCAGAGCCCGCATGGCCTTAAAGTCCTCTTCCCAACGTTCTTCAGGCCAATGCTCCGGGTAGTAACAAACGCCCAACATACGACTCATCCTTTCGTCGCCCCCAGGGTAAGCCCCTGGATGAAGTACCTCTGCAACCCGAAAAAGACCAAAAGGGTGGGCACAGTGGCCATAAGGCTGGCCGCCACAATAAGGGGCCAGTCCGTGATGTACTGCCCCCTCAGGTTGGCCAAGCCTGTGGTGATGGGCTTGAGCTCATCCCGGCCCAAAAGTACTAAGGCCCACAGGAAATCGTTGAAAATCCAGGTGAACTCCAATGTGGCCACCGCAGCGATGCCCGGCAGCATCAGAGGCCAGGCGATGCGACGGAAAAGGGTCCACTCCCCCGCCCCGTCAATCACCGCCGACTCAAAGAGGGAAGGAGGGATGGTCCGGGCGAAGTTACGGAGGACAAATGTAGCGAACCCCAGTTGGAAGGCTGTATGGAAAAGGATGGGGGCCCAGTAGGTGTCGTACACCCCCAGCTGGTTGGAAAGGCGGAAAACGGGAAGCATCAACATCTGGAAGGGTACCATGTTGAAGGCCAAAAAGAGCAGGTAGAGGGGGAAGGCCCAACGGAAACGGAAGCGCACCAGGGCATAGGCGGCCATGGATGAGAGGAGCAAAACCCCCACCAAGGAAGGCAGGGTGATGATGAAGCTATTGAGTAGGTACCGCCGCACCCCTGCCTCCTCCCAGGCCCGGACATAGTTGGCCAGAGTGATCTCCTCCGGCCAGCTCCAAAACCCCCTAAGAGTGAGGTCGTCCAAAGTACGAAAGCTCACCAATAGGGCTCCAGCCATGGGAAGAAGCCAAAGCAGGGCCAAGAGCCAGAGGGAAGCCACCAGGAAAGGGTGCAGTCTACCCTTCATCCTTCCTCCCTCCGGACGGTGTAGCGCAAGAAAAAGGCGATGGGGACAATGGTGATCGCCATGAGGACCACCGCGATGGCCGCCGCGTAGCCCATCTGGTAGTCGTGGAAGGCCGCTAAGTACATGTAGTTGGCCAAGACCTCCGTACTGTGGAAGGGACCCCCCCGGGTTAGGATGTATACGAGATCAAAGGAGCGGAAGGAATCCACGGTGCTAATGACCACGATTAGGGTGGTGATGGGCATGAGAAGGGGAAAGATCACCCTCCAGAAGAGGATCCAGCCGGTGGCCCCATCCACCTGGGCCGCCTCCACCACCTCAGGGTCCAGGGTTTTGAGCCCCGCCAGATAGAGAATCATCACGTACCCCACCTGACGCCAACAAGCCGCGGCCAGAATGGCTCCCAGAGCCAGCTTGGGATCGCCAAGCCAGCCCAAGGACCGCGCGGCCTCTGGATCCACCGGCAACCCCAAGGACCGTAAAAAGGCCAGGAGAGTGGCTAGGGCGCTGTTTAGAAGGCCCTGCTGCGGATGGTAGATCCAAGCCCAAACCAAGGCGATAACGGTGGGGGAAAGAACCAAAGGCAGGTAGAAACTCACCTTAAGAAAGCGGTCCAGGGGAAGAGGGTGATTGAGCAAGTAGGCAAGGAAAAGGCCACCTGAGGTGGGGATGGCTAAGAAAACTACTAGCCAGATCAGGTTGTTCTTTAAGGCCTGGTAAAACGCTGGGTCCTGGAACAAGCGGCGGAAGTTCCCCAATCCCACCCAGCCCCACTGGGGGGAAACCCCATCCCAGTCGCTGAACGCAAGGAGGATGGTAGAAAATGTGGGGTAGATTACCCAGACGGTGTAGAGCAGAAGCGGTAGCCAAAGAAAGGCTGCTGGACTTTGGAGCCAGGGGGTACGACGCATAACCCTCCTACAAAGGGGGCCGGGATCGGCCCAGCCCCCTGCCTTAAGAGGCTAGTTGTCTTGAGCGAAGATCCGCTTCCGGTCGGCCTCGAGGCTCTGAAGGATGTTCCCGATCTGGTTGGGATTGGCCATGAACTGGACGAAGCCGTTCATCCCCCGCTCGGCCATCTCGGGGTGGGTGTCCCGGTCGTAGAACTGGGCGGTGTAGTTGGCCCGGCTCAGAACCTCACGGATGCCCTTCTGGAAGTAGTCGGAGTACAGGGAAAGGGGGATGTCCGTGCGCGCAGAGATGCTGTTCAGGTCCTTGATCATCATCTCCGCAAACTCCCGCGAGGCCACAAAGCCCAGGAAGAGCTTGGCGTTCTGCGGGTTCCTAGCCCGGGCTGGGACAAAGTAGCCATCTGTGGGTGCATCTTCTCCCACAGGCACCTTAGGGTCTATGATAGGGAAACGGAAGAAATCCAGCTCGCTCCACCGCTCCCGGGGGTAGGACTCCCGAATAAAAGCCCCCATGAGGTACATGGCTGCCTTCCCCTGGGCCATAAGGGCCACCCCCTCGTGCCAATCGTAGGCCGCGGGGTTGGGGATGAAGTACCCCCGGTCCAGGAGAACCTTCCAGTACTCAAAGACCCGCCGGACCCGTTCGTCGGTGTAGGGCACCTTCCCGTCGGTGAGGTCTATGTGGAACTTGGGCCCATTCAGGCGCATGTTAAGGTAGTCAAACCAAGCGGCCGCGGGCCAGCGGAACCGGGTGCCCGTGGTGATGGGGGCTATCCCCGCTTCCTTCAGGCGTTCGCACACCCCCAGGAACTCGTCCCAGGTGGTAGGGGGCTTCAGGTTCAAACGCTCAAAGATATCCTTGCGGTAGTAGACCGCCCACCAGTAGTAACCCGTGGGGAGGAAGTAGTAGCGGCCGTTGTACTTGCAGGCCTCATGCAAGGCCGGGTTGATGACCCTCTCCAGGCCGTTTTGCTGCCACACATCAGTGATGTCCGCCAGCAGGTCGCGGCTGGCAAAGAAGCGCATGCGGTTTCCGGCAAACCAAGTGAGGACATCTGGGGGCCTCGAGGCGATGAGGTAGGTGCGGATGGCCTGCTTGAAGTCCTCATGGGCCACGATGGTGTGCTGCACGCGGATCCCGGGGTACTTCTCCTTGAAACGGGCCACCATCTTCTGGTCAAAGGCCCGGGGGACAGGGTCCCCCATGTAGGAGTTGTAGACCAGTTCTCCTGAACCCTGGGCCCATGCCCTCAAGGACCCGGCCGCCAAAGGAAGGAGCCCCAGCTTAAAAACCCGCCGCCTCGTCCAAAGAGCTTTTTTCATTGGCCACCTCCCGCTTGGGATCAAGGTAAGCTTACGAAGTGTTTCTTTTTCTGTCAAGAGGGGGTATTTCGTAAGAGAAAAAAAGCTCACGAATGCTCCATAATGGACCCATGGCCACCCTCGAGGCCCAACTCCGGCAGGAAAAAATCCTGGAGCTCCTGCGGCAAAACGGCGAAGTGAGGGTGCGGGAGCTGGCCCATCTCTTGGGGGTTTCGGAGGTTACAGTCCGCTCAGACCTGGAGCAGATGGAGCGGAAAGGGCTCCTTAAGCGCCTAAGGGGGGGTGCGGTCCTATGGCACACCCGCCGCCTGGAACTGCCCCTTGAAGTCACTCGAACGGTGCACGCCCGGGAAAAGGAGGCCATCGGCAAGAAGGCCGCCACTCTTATTCAGGACAAGGACGTGGTCATCCTGGATGTGGGTAGCACCACCACCGAAGTGGCCAAGGCCCTTTCGCCCGAACTCAGGGATGTGGTGGTCATTACCAGCGCCCTCAACATCGCCCTCCTTCTGGAAAGCCACCCCGGGATCACGGTGATCGTCACCGGCGGGCGCCTCAGACCTCTCCAGCACTCTCTAGTCAACCCCTTCGGCACCCTTCTCCTAGAGGAGCTGAACGCCGACAAAGCTTTCCTGGGGTGCAATGGGGTCCACCCCGACCGGGGGTTCACCAACACCAACCTGGAAGAGGCGGAGATCAAGAAGGCCATGGTCCGAGCGGCCCGGGAGGTGTACTTCCTGGCAGACCACTCCAAGCTCCTCCAGGTGGCCCCGGCCAAGATCGCCCCTCTCCAGGCGGCAAAAGCCCTCATCACCGACCGCAAGGCCCGGCCGGAGGATCTCGAGGCCCTCCGGCAAGCCGGACTCACCGTGGAGCTGGCCTAAGCCTTAGCAAAGCCCAGGAAGCCCCGCCCTGGCCTCCTCCTCTTCCCTCTTGGCCCGCCCCTCGTCCCACCCCAAAACGGGGGCCATGAGGGCCACCACCCGGGGCAGGGCCTCTAGCGCCGCCTTCTGGTCTAAAAGGGCGAGGCCGATCCTTCGGGCGAGGACGTCCAGGGGCTTTACCGCAAGCTCCTCCCGCACCGCCCAAAGGACCTCCCCCTCCGCGTGGGGGAGGCCGGGAAGGAGGGGCCTTTCCCCCAGGGCTAACACCCCTTCCGCCTCCAGGCCGTAGTTCCGCCAGAGGGCCTCGGGGATCTCCCGCCTAGGCCCCGCCCCCACCAAGGGGGTGTGGGCGGAAGCGGGAGGCCCCATGAGGAGGCCCAGGTCCCGCCGGAGCCTCTCCAGGAGGTCTTCCGCCATGAGGCGGAAGGTGGTCCACTTCCCCCCCACCAGGGTGTAAAGGCCCCGCTCCTCCAGGATGAGGTGGTCCCGCACCAGGAGCCGGGTTTCTCCCTTCCCCACCAGCGGCCTAAGCCCCGCCCACCGCGCCAGGACCCGCCCCGAGAGGTCCCCAAGGAGGGGCCGGACCTCCTCCAGGAGGTAGGCCTCCTCCTCCGCCCGGGGCCTCGGGCAGGCCTCGGGGGAGGCGGGGAGGTCGGTGGTGCCGAGGAGGGCCTTCCCCCGCCAGGGGAGGAGGAAGAGGACCCGGCCGTCCCGGGTCCTGGGGAGGAGGAGGCCCACGGTGAGGGGATAGTCCAGGACCAGGTGGGCCCCGCTGGAGGGGGTGAGGAGGGGGGGAAGATGGGGGTCCAGGAGGCGGCGCACCCCGTCCGCCAGGGGCCCCGCGGCGTTCACCACCGCCCTCGCCTCCACCTCCCGCTCCCGCCCCGTGAGCCGGTCCCGCACCACCGCCCCCCGTACAAGGCCCCCCTTCAGGAGAAACCCCGTGGCCTCGGCGTAGTTGAGGGCGATGGCCCCCCGCTGGAGGGCCGAGCGCACCAGGGCCAGGTTCAGCCGGAAGTCCTCAAACTGCCCGTCCCGGTAGAGGACCCCGCCCAAGGTGGGGGGAAGGTCCGGGAAGAGGCGGGCCACCTCGCCCGGCGGGGCGTAGCGGCTTCCCCCAAGGCGCCTTTTCCCCGCCAGGAGGTCGTAGAGCTGGAGGCCCGTCCAGTAGTAGGGGATCTCCAGGGGGCGGAAGAGGGGGGTGAGGAGGGTGAGGGGCCGGGCCAGATGGGGGGCCAGGCCCAAGACCACCTGGCGCTCGTGGAGGGCGTCCACCACCAGCCGGAACTGGCGCCGGTCCAGCCTCCTGAAGGCGAGCTCCAGGTACCTCACCCCCCCGTGGAGGAGCTTGGTGCTCCGGGAGCTCGTCCCCGAGGCGAAGTCCCCCCGCTCCACCAGGGCGGCCCGAAGCCCCCTTAAGGTGGCCGCCCAGAGAAGCCCCGCCCCCGTGGCCCCCCCGCCCACGACGAGGAGGTCCAGGGGCTCCTTTAGCCGTTCCCAAAGGGCCTCGCGCTCAAAAGGCATCCCCTACCCCCTGGCCCACCCCAGGCTCCGCTCCACCGCCCGCTTCCAGCCCGCGTAGAGCCTGGCCCGCTCCTCCTCCGCCATCCCGGGGGTGAAGGTGCGTTCCGCCCGCCAGTTCCCCTTCAGCTCCTCCAGGTCCTTCCAGTACCCCACGGCGAGCCCCGCGGCGTAGGCCGCCCCCAGGGCGGTGGTCTCCGTCACCTGGGGGCGCACCACCGGCACCCCCAGGAGGTCCGCCTGGAACTGCATGAGGAGCTCGTTTTTCACCATCCCCCCGTCCACCTTGAGGAGGCTAAGGGGAAGCCCCGCGTCCTCCTCCATGGCCAGGAGCACGTCCTTCGTCTGGTAGGCCACGCTCTCCAAGGCCGCCCGGCAGAGGTGGCCCTTGGTGGCGTAGCGGGTGAGGCCCACGATGGTCCCCCGGGCGTAGGGGTCCCAGTAGGGGGCGAAGAGGCCGGAGAAAGCGGGTACGATGTACACCCCGCCGCTATCCTCCACGGTGCGGGCGTAGTCCTCGATGTGGTGGGAGAAGTCAAAGAAGTCCAGGTTGTCCCTAAGCCACTGCACCAAGGCCCCCGCGATGGCGATGGACCCCTCCAGGGCGTAGACCGCGGGGGCCTCCCCAAACCGGTAGGCCACGGTGGTGAGGAGGCCCCGCGTGCTCTCCACCGGGGTCTCCCCGGTGTTCAGGAGGAGGAAGCACCCCGTGCCGTAGGTGTTCTTGGCCTCTCCCGGAAGGAAGCAGGCCTGCCCCACCAGGGCCGCCTGCTGGTCCCCAAGGGCCCCCGCCACCGGCACCGCCCGCCCCAGGGGGCCATCCGGGTCGGTCGTCCCGTAGAGGTTGGGGTCCGAGGAGGGGCGGATCTCCGGGAGCATGGCCCGGGGGATGCCGAGGTGGGCCAGGAGCTCCTCGTCCCAGTCCAGGGTCTTGAGGTTCATGAGCAGGGTGCGGCTGGCGTTGGTCACGTCCGTCACGTGCCGCCCCCCGGTGAGCCACCAGATGAGCCAGGTGTCCACCGTGCCGAAGAGGGCATCCCCCCGCTCCGCCGCCTCCCGCACCCCGGGGACGTGGTCCAGGATCCACTTGAGCTTGGGGCCGGAGAAGTAGGTGGAAAGGGGAAGGCCCGTCTTCTTGCGGAAGACCTCCTCCAGCCCTTCCGCCTTCAGGGCCTCGCAGATGGCGTCCGTGCGGGTGTCCTGCCAGACGATGGCGTTGTGGTAGGGCTCCCCCGTGTTCTTGTTCCAGACGAGGGTGGTCTCCCGCTGGTTGGTAATGCCGATGGCCAAAAGCTCCCCCGGGCGCACCCCCGCCTTCGCCAAAGCCCCCTGGATGGCCTCCTGGGTCCGGGCCCAGATCTCCAAGGGGTCGTGCTCCACCCAGCCGGGCCTGGGGTAGACCTGCCGGTGCTCCAGCTGGTGCCGGGCGATCTCCCGCCCCTGGCGGTCAAAGACCATGAAGCGGGTGCTGGTGGTGCCCTGGTCCAAGGCGCCGATGTACATGTGGGCCTCCTTTCTGGAGAAGAGTCTAATCCTTTCCCCCGCCGGGGCCAGGCCATAATGGGGCCATGAAGGTCCTCATCCTCACCGTGGGCACCACCAAAGACCCCCTCGAGGCCGCCCTGGCCCACCACACCCCTGGCGGGGTGATCTTCCTGGCAAGCCAAAGGAGCCACCCCGTGGCCGCGGAGCTGGTGCGGGACTATGGGGAGGCCTTCCGCCACCACACCCTCCTCCTGGAGGACGAGGAGAGCCTCCTCGAGGCCTACCGCAAGGCTCAGGAGGCCCTAAGGAAGGCCCTGGAGTGGGAGGCCCAGGCCATCGTGGCCGACCTCACCGGGGGCACCAAGCCCATGGCCGCGGGGCTGGTCCTGGCCCTCACGGGCCGGGGGGTGGTCTTCAGCTACGTGGGGGGAAGCGCCCGGGACCCAAAGACGGGCCGGGTCCTTCCCGGGAAGGAGGCGGTGCGCCTCCTGGAGGACCCCACGGCCCGCTTCGGGGTGCGGGAGTGGGAGGGCTTTGTGCGGAGCTTCAACGCCTTGAACCTGCCGGGGGCCCTGGAACACCTGAAGGCCCTCCTTTCCCGGGAACTCTCCCCCTCGGAAAGGCGCTTCTACACCGCCCTGGAGGGGGTTACGGAAGGGCTTCTCCTCTGGGATCGCTTCCGGCACAAGGAGGCCCTGGAAAAGCTCCGGGCCCACCTCCCCGTGGCCCTGGCGGTGGCCGAGGCCTGGGGGCACGGGGCCAAGGTGCGGGTGCTGAGGGCCCTGGAGGAGGCCCTACCCCACCTCCAGGCCATCGCCGAGGCCCCCGGCCCCACCTTCCCCCTCCTCCAGGACCTCCTGGCCAACGCCGAGCGCCGGGCCCGCCTGGGCCGGTTTGACGACGCCCTGGCCCGCCTCTACCGGGCCCTGGAGCTGGCGGTGGAGGCCGATGTCTTCGCCCGCCTGGGCTTCCAGCTGAAAGACCCCAAGACCTGGCCCGAGGGCTTTCCCCAAGGCCTCAAGGACCGGATCCTCCGCCCCCGGGGGCTCATGGAGCTTCTGGAGGCCGCCTTTGAGCTGGACCTGAGCTTTGGGGAAAGGGGCACCCTGGCCCAAAGGCTTTTCGGGGAGAAGGCCCGCCTCCAGGGCCTCCTCCAGAAGCGGCACGAGAGCATCCTGGCCCACGGCACCCGGCCCGTGGAGGAGGAGGACTACCGGAAGCTCCTGGGCTTCCTCCAGGGCTTGGACGAGCGCCTGAGGCCCCACCCCACCTGGCCCGCCTTCTGATGCACCTCTACCTGGCCCACCAGGGGGGGACCCTGCGGCTCCGCCAAGGGCGGCTCCTCTTAGAAGGGGAGGAGGGCCCCATCGCCAGCTTCCCCGCCCGCCAGGTGCGGGGGGTGGCCCTTTTCGGCAACGTGCGCCTCTCCACCCCCGCCTTGGTCTTCCTCCTCCGCCAGGGGGCCGCCCTGCACTTCTTCTCCCTGGAAGGGGCCCTTCACGGCTCCGCCGGGGCCCACCCCGACCCCGCCCCCGAGGTCCTGAAGGCCCAGCTCCAGGCCCCTCCCCTACCCTTGGCGCGGGCCTTCGTGCGGGGGAAGCTCCTCTCTATGGAAGCCCTCCTCTACCGCCAGAGCCTCCCAACGGGGGGCGTTCTGGAGGCTTTGGAAGGGCTGGAAGCCGCCCTTGATCTGGAACGCCTGAGAGGGCTGGAAGGCCTGGCCAGCCGGGCTTACTTTGCCGCCCTGGAGGGGGTGCTCGGCCCCTACGGCCTTAGGGGCCGCACCCGCCGCCCCCCCAGGGACCCCGTGAACGCCGCCCTCTCCTACGGCTACGCCCTCCTCCTCAGCCGGGTCCTGGTGGCCGTGCGGGTGGCGGGGCTCCACCCCGAGCTGGGCTTCCTCCACGCCGTGGCCCGCAGGCAACCCGCCCTGGCCCTGGACCTCATGGAGGAGTTCCGGGTGCCCGTGGTGGACCAGGTGGTTCTTTCCGCCTTTCGGCGGGGCCAGCTCAGCCCGGCCCACGCGGAGGCCCGGGAAGGCGGGGTTTACCTCAACGAGGAAGGAAGGAGGCGCCTCATCGCCCTCTTTGAAGAGCGCCTGGCCAGCGAGGCCACCCATCCCTTGGGCTTCCGCAAGCCCTACGCCGAGCTCATCCAGGTCCAGGCCGACCGCCTGAAGGGGGCCCTGCTGGGGAGGGGGGAGTACAGCCCTTTTTACTTGAAAAGATGAAAGACTTAGCTCCAGAAGTCATGCTGCAAAAATGCTTTTTCCAAAAAACTCAGGAGCACAGCAACGAAGCCCATCCAGCAACCCTTGACATACCAAGTCCAACGCTGATAGCATGTCCCCAAAGCCGGGGTTCCGGCGGGGGATCTTGACAACTCAATCTCGTCCAGCACGCAAGTATGCGCATTCGAATTCTCATCGCACCTTTCTCTGTGGCTTAAGCATGGACCCAAACCTCGCAAAAAGCCCTCTATTCGCCTTATGTATATTCCAAGCTTCATCTTTCTCACAAACCCCCCTTCAGCACGCCCGTCCAGGACGGGGTTCTTTAGGGGGTAGAGTTGCACGAGATGCTTCCCCGTCAGGGGATTGCGACATGTGTGATTGCGCACACATGCGTTTCTTCCGCAATGGAGTTGCACGAGATGCTTCCCCGTCAGGGGATTGCGACGCTTATAGGCGGCCTGGGGGCCGGGGTGGGCTAGGGGCATGTTGCACGAGATGCTTCCCCGTCAGGGGATTGCGACTTATGGGTTATGCCTTATTCTCACCCCCCCCGAATTGGGCAGGTTGCACGAGATGCTTCCCCGTCAGGGGATTGCGACTACTCAGTGTCATCGCCAAGGTGAAGCGGCTTGGACCGGTTGCACGAGATGCTTCCCCGTCAGGGGATTGCGACATAAGCCCCCGCTAGCCTTATTGCAATGGTCTACTTACTCCGTTGCACGAGATGCTTCCCCGTCAGGGGATTGCGACCTGAGGGCGCCCGACACGGGGCGCGTGGTGAGGTTCCGGTTGCACGAGATGCTTCCCCGTCAGGGGATTGCGACCCTCAAACCTATCCAGCAGAATGCGCTCCATGGCGTAGTCGGAGTTGCACGAGATGCTTCCCCGTCAGGGGATTGCGACCGGGCGTATCCGAGCTCGTAGTATACCCCGCGCGTGGGAACGGTTGCACGAGATGCTTCCCCGTCAGGGGATTGCGACCGCATGGCCAGAGCCCTGGCAGCCTCGGGGCGGGACTGTTGCACGAGATGCTTCCCCGTCAGGGGATTGCGACTCTTTCTGATCGTCCCTTCAGCCACCATCTCATTGAGCATCTTACGAGTTGCACGAGATGCTTCCCCGTCAGGGGATTGCGACGTCTGGGTCTGGGCCTTGCCCTTGGTGGCCCGCTTGCCCTTGTTGCACGAGATGCTTCCCCGTCAGGGGATTGCGACGAGTTCTTGAACCGCGCGCCAGGGTACCCCGTGGACCCTTAGGTTGCACGAGATGCTTCCCCGTCAGGGGATTGCGACTTCACACCAGGGTACACTCCCACACGCCGTGCACGTTGAGTTGCACGAGATGCTTCCCCGTCAGGGGATTGCGACTGGTGATGGCCCCCACAAGCCAGTACCCGCTCCTGTCCAGGAAGGTTGCACGAGATGCTTCCCCGTCAGGGGATTGCGACTATCTATGGCCCGCACGACCTCCTCCACCGGGGCCGTGGAAAGGTTGCACGAGATGCTTCCCCGTCAGGGGATTGCGACCCGAGTTCCCGTGCCCTCTTAGTTCCCACCACAATCATGTTGCACGAGATGCTTCCCCG
>NZ_KB890619.1:0-14335 GCF_000373145.1 Thermus oshimai DSM 12092 | reverse complement strand
TGTTGCACGAGATGCTTCCCCGTCAGGGGATTGCGACGCGGATGCGCCGCCACACCCTGTGGCTGGTCAGGTTGCACGAGATGCTTCCCCGTCAGGGGATTGCGACTCGTTTGCGGTCCTCCTGCGCGTCTACGGCGAGTTATTTGACGTTGCACGAGATGCTTCCCCGTCAGGGGATTGCGACACCGGCCATTTGGGTTAAAATGCCCATATGGGAAAGAGGCTGTACGCCATCGCCTACGACATCCCGGACGACACCCGCCGGGTTAAGCTGGCCACGCTCCTAAAGAGCTATGGGGAGCGGGTCCAGCTATCCGTGTTTGAGTGCTACCTAGACCCCAAGCTTCTGGAAGACCTCAAGGCCCGCGCCCGGAAGGTGCTGGACCTTTCCGAAGATGCCCTCCGCATCTACCCCATCGCCGGCACGGTGGAGGTACTGGGGGTGGGGCCCGTGGTGGAGGAGGCCCGGTTTGCCGTGCTATAGACCCCCGTGTGCAAAGATCACAGGGAGGCGAGGAGAGGAGGTGTAGGCTTTTCCCACATGGCACCGAACGCCAAAGACCTAGCCCTGGCCGCCCTCCTCCACGACGTGGGCAAGCTCCTCTCCCGCGCCCGCTGGGGCGAGCGGGAGGAAGGGGACCGCACCCACACCGCCTACACCGCCCGCTTCGTCCGGGCCCACGCGGGGCTTTTCCGGGGCGTAGGGGTGGACCCCGAATGGCTGGAGAAGACCGCAAGCCGCCACCACGAGGGCTGGCGCCACCGCCCCGAGTACCAGCCCAAAACCCCAGAGGAGTGGTGCGTGGCCCTGGCGGACACCTACGCCTCCAAGGAGCGGGAGGAGGGCGAGGGCGGCCAAAGCCCCCCGGAGGTGCCCCTAAACGCCCCTTTCCGTCGGCTCCGGGTGGGGGAACGGGAGGGAGAGGAGGGGGGGTATAGCCCCGTCTACGCCCTGAACGGCCGGACGGAAGCCGGCCTCCGCACAGGGGCCCTCTACCCCGAGGAAAGGCCCCACATCTCCAAGGACGCCTACGGCAGGCTCCTGGAGCGCCTCGAGGCCCGCCTTGCGGAGATGGCCCGCCTCCGCCTTTCCCGGGAGGCCCTCCTCGCCAACCTGGCCCTGGCCTTCCAGGAGACCCTGAGCCTGGTGCCCGCGGACACCCAAAGCGAGCCCGACGTGTCCCTTTACGACCACCTCCGCCTCAGCGCGGCCATCGCCCACGCCCTTTGGCTTTACCACGGGGGAGGCCCCACCGTGGAGGCCCTCCGGCAGGACGGGGAAAAGTTCCTCCTGGTGGTGGGGGACATGGGGGGCATCCAGGGGCACATCTACCGCATCGCGGGGGCGGAGACGGGGGTGGGGGGCATCGCCAAGCGCCTCCGGGCGAGGAGCCTCGAGGTGAGCCTGGCCGGGGAGGCCATGGCCCTGGGCCTCCTCTTCCGCCTGGGCCTCACCCCCCTGAACCGCATCCTGGGGGCCGGGGGGAAGTTCTACCTCCTCCTGCCCCACACCGAGGAGGCCCTAAGGGCCCTGGAGGAGGCCCGGGAGGCCTGGGGGCGCTGGGCCTTGGCCCGGGGGGGGAGCCTCGTGCCCCACCTGGCCTGGGTGGCCTTCCGGGGGGCGGACTTCCGGGACTTCGCCGGGGTACTGGCGAGGGCCCACCGGGAGCTGGCCCGGGCCAAGCTCACCCCCTTTTCCTTCCTGAAGCGCACGGTGGAAACCCTAAGGGAGCCCTTGCGCCCCTGCGCCGCCTGCGGCCTCCTCCCCGCCAAGGAAGACGAGCCCGGAAGCCTCTGCGGGGCCTGCGAGCGGGAAAAGGCCCTTGGGGGCCTCCTGCCCAAGCGGGATCAGGTGGGCTTTTTCCAGGAAGGGGCCCCCACCCCCTTCCTGCCCTTCCCGTCCCTGAAGGCCGCCCTGGAGGGGGAAGGGGCGGCGCACGCCTACCGCGCCCGGCTGGACTTCAGCCCTTCCGAAACCCCTTCCGAGGCCAAGCCCCTCCTGGGCCACCTGCCCCGGGTGGCGGAGGCCCTAAGGGCCACCGGGAAAACCCTGGAGCAGTACGAGGCGTGGGCCAAAGGGGAGGGGCTTTGGGAGGAAGAGGAGGCTCACCCCGAAAGGGTCCTCACCTTCGGGGAGCTTGCGGCCCTCTCCGAGGGGGCCCCCTACCTGGGGGCCCTCATGCTGGACGCGGACCGCATGGGGGAGGCCTTCGCCAAGGGCTTCAAAGGGGAAAGGGACCTCGCCACCCCAAGCCGCCTGGCCGCCCTCTCCCGCACCCTGGAGGTCTTCTTCAGCGGGGAGGTCCTGGGCCTCATACAAACCCCCAAGCTCTACGCCCAAAGGCTCGGGTGGGATGGCCTCGAGGCCGAGGCAAAGGCCCGGCGCTACCCCCTCATCTACAGCGTCTACTCGGGCGGGGACGACCTCTTCCTCCTGGGACCTTGGGATGCCCTTCTGGACTTCGCCCTGGATCTGGAACGGCTCTACCGCCTCTTCACCCGCCACCCCGGGCTTACCCTCTCCGGGGGCTTTCTCCTCTCGGGGCCCAGCCTTCCCCTCCCCTCCCTCGCCGAGGCCCTCACCCGGGCGGAGAAGACGGCCAAGGAGGCGGGCCGGGGGCGGCTTTTCCTCTTCGGCCAGGCGGTGGAGTGGGAAACCCTGCGGGCCCTTAGGGGCGCCGTGGAGGACCTGAGGCGGGACCTAAAGGCGGAAAGGCTTTCCCGGGCCCAGGTCTACCGCTGGCTTTTCCTGTGGCGGAAGTTCTGGAAGGAAGAAGAGGACGAAGGGGGAAGGATGCGCTACAAGCCCCTCCTGGCCTACGCCCTAAGGCGGGTAAGGGAGCGGGACGAGGCCACCTGGAGGCGGTACCTAAGGCTTCTGGACCACCAAGACCCCCTATGGCAACACCTCCCCGTGTGGGTGCAGTGGGGGCTTTACCTGGAAAGGAGGGCGTGAATGCCGACGCTGGAGTTTTACAAGGACAAGGAAAAGGGCGTGCTGGACCCGGCCATCTTCCAAAGGGCCCAAGAGGTGGCGGAGGAGCTGGTGCGGGAAGGCGAGCTGAAGTCCAGCCAGTTCCGCAACTACTTCGCCGAGCTCCGCGCCCTGGAAAACCGCTTTGATCGGGAAAGGCGTTCGGACGAGGCCCTGGCCTTCGCCCGATTGGTGCCCCAGCTGGAGCTCCTCAAGGCCAAGCTGGCCTACAACACCCGGGCCCAGGGGCCCCTGAAGAACGCCCGGCGCTTCGTGGCCTTCCTGAAGGAGGCCCTAGAGGCGGGCCAGCGGAGCCCCAAAGACTTTGAAGCCATGATGAAGTACGTGGAGGCGGTGCTGGCCTACTTTTACGCTAGGGGCAAATAGGAGGACGTATGAAGCTTCGGAAAATCATCCGCATCCGGGCCATCCTCCTGGCCAAGTCGGGCCTCAGGATCGGCATGAGCCGGGACCAGATGGCCATCGGCGACCTGGACAACCCCGTGATCCGCAACCCCCTTACGGAAGAACCCTACATCCCCGGCTCCAGCCTCAAGGGGAAGCTCCGCTACCTCCTGGAGTGGGCCCTCGGGGGGGATTACATCCTGAAGTCCAAGGACAAGCACGTCTACGCTTCCCCTGACCCCCAAGACCCCGTGGCCCGCATCTTCGGCCTGGCCCCGGAGAACAACCCGGAAAGCCTGAGGATCGCCCAGGAGCGGGGCCCCACCCGCCTCCTGGTGCGGGACGCCTACCTCACGGAGGACTCCAAGCGGGAGCTGGAGCGGGTGGCGGCCCGGGGCGGGCTCTACACGGAGATCAAGCAGGAGGTCTTCATCCCCCGCCTGGGGGGGAACGCCAACCCCCGCACCACGGAGCGGGTGCCCGCGGGGGCCCGCTTCGGCGTGGAGATGACCTACCGGGTCCTGGACGCCCTGGACGAGGAGTACTTTAAAAAGTACCTCCTCAAGGCCCTAAAGCTCCTGGAGCTGGACGGCCTGGGCGGGCACATCAGCCGGGGGTACGGCCAGGTCTTCTTCCTGCATCCGGGCAAGCCCTGGGAAGGGCAGGAGGACCTACCCCTCGAGGAAAGGCTGGAAATCCAGGAAGTGCCCCTCTAGACCATGCGCCTAACCCTCTTCCGCCTCTACTTCCAAAGCCCCCTGAAGGAGCTCCCCCGGGCCCCCAGCCTCCTCGGCCACCTCCTCTGGTGGTACCGCTACACCCACGGCCGCGAGGCCCTGGAGGAGCTCCTCGCCGAGCCCCTCCCCTTCCGCCTCTCCAGCGTCTTCCCCGAGGGGTGGCTCCCCAGGCCCAAGCTCCCGCCGGTCCAGGTGGAGGAGACGGAAAAGCGCAAGGCCCTGAAAAACCTGAGGCTGGTGAGCCTCGAGACCTTCGCCCGGCTGGCGGAGGAGGGGGAAGGGGCGCTCCTCACGGCCCCGGAGCTCAGCGGCAAGACCCCCCCGGAGCCCAAGCGCCTCCGCCGGAGCCGGGTGGGGATAGACCGGGCCACGGGCGCGGCCCGGAAGGGCATCCTCTTTGCGGAGGAGCTCCTCTTCCCCGATCCCCAAACCCCCTACGCCCTCTACCTCCTGGGGGACCCCCCCTTTGACCCCAAGGAGGCCTTGGCCTTCGTGGGGGAGATGGGGTACGGGGGAAAGGCCAGCGTGGGGCTTGGACGCTTTCGGGTGGAAGGCCCCTTCCCCTGCGAGCTCCCAGAGGCCAAGACCCCCACGGCCCACATGACCCTGGCCCCGGGGCCCCTGGAAGGGGCGCTTTACTACGAGCTGGAACCCTACTGGGGCCGCTTGGGCGGGGGGTACGTGGGGGCCACGCCCTTCAAGCGGCCCCACCTCCGCACCCGGGAAGGAAGCCTCTACCGGGAGGTCCCCGGGCCCCTGGCCCTGGACGTGACCCCCCTGGAACCCCCGGAGGAGGGGGTGCGGGTGTACGAGCTCCTGCAGGTCTTTCCCCTGGGGGTGAGGGTATGAGCTTCCTGGAAGCGTACCGGCTGGAGCTGGAGGCCCTAAGCCCGGTGCACGTGGGCACGGGGGAGCTTTACCCTGCCTACGCCTACGTGCCCGATAAGGAGGCCAAAGGGGTCCACCTCCTGGACCCAGGCGCCCTCCTCCTTCTCCTCCCCGAAGAGCGGCGCCGGCAGTACCTGGAAAAGGTGGCCCAGGGCCCCAAGGCGGCCCAGGACATCCTGAGAAACCTCTACCAGGAGGGCCAGCTCCCCAAAGAAGCCCTCCTCCGCACCGTGGGGGCGAGCCTCGCCTTCTTCAAGACCCTGGAGGAGGCCACGGAAGAAGCCGCCCTGGAGTGGCGCCCCCTGCCCCAAAGCCCCCTGGGCCCCTACCTGCCCGGCTCCAGCGTGAAGGGGGCCTTGAGGACCGCCTGGCTCTTCTGGACCCTTCTCCAGCGGGGGGAGGGGGTGGAGTTCCGGGAGGGGCGCTGGACCTTCCGCAAGCCCACCCTCAAGGACGAGGAGGCCCTCATCCGCGCCCCCAAGAGCCCGGACCTCAGGGCCAACCAGACCTTTGAGGCCACGGTCTTGGGCTACATGGGCGGGCGGGGGCCCGACCTCTACCGGGACCCCTTCCGGGCGGTGCGGGTTTCGGACTCGGGGCCGGGGGAGGGCTTCTTGAACCGCATCGGGGTATTCCACCCTACAAAGGACACCAAAGGGCTCCTCCTCCTGGCGGAGACCTTCCGCAAGGGGAGCCGGTTCGCCCTGTCCTTCCGCTACCACAAAGGCCTTTCCGCCTACGGAGACAGGGGGGTGGCCGGGCCTATCCCCCCTGAGGAGCTGAAGAAGGCCCTCCGGGAGTACTACGGCCGGGTAGCGGAGTGGGAGAAGCGCTTTGCGGAAGATCATGGGCTTAAGCGGGCCCTCGAGGTCTACCGGGAGCTGGAGGAGCGCCTAAAGGACCCCGAGGTCTTCCCCATCCGGGTGGGCTTCGGCTCGGGAAGGCTCGCCCTGCGCCTGGCCCTCCTCCTTCCCGAAGACCACCCCGAGGCCCAGGAACCCAAGACCCGCAAGACCGCGGGGGCCAGCAACCCCCAGGACGGCTACCCCCTGGGCTGGATGGTGGGGCGGCTGGGGTAGTTATTGGCTCCGAGGCTCCGGAGTAAAGTCCAGTTGGAGCGCCAGCTCCAGCCGCCTTAGGACATAGGCCACCTGGCCCCCTTCCACCTGCAACCGGGCCCCGATGCGGAACTCCCGAACGCCAGGGCCCAAGAAGGGCACCTGCGCGCTTTGCTCCCGTAGGCTGAGGGTGGCCGTTTCCCCAGGGGCCAGGGCGAGGGCCCTCGAGGCCCAGAGCTGGTCCCCATCCCCGTCAAAAAGGTTCTCATCCGAAGGGGGGGCCACCCGGACCTCGAGGGTCACGTTCGCGGCCTCCCCTCCGGTGTGGGTAAGCTCCACCTCTCCCAAAACCTGCCCTTCCGCCAAGGCCTCGAGGCCGGGGATGGACAAAAGCTGGCCTTTCGGGGCCGGCAGAAGCACGTTCTCGGTTGGGGTTAGGATGCCCGAGCGCACCTCCTCCGGCAGGAGGGAACGCAGGTCCACCTCCACCCGGTACCTGGTGTAAAGGCTGCACGCAGCAAGCGCGATCAAAAGCCCAACCGCCCCCAAAACCCGGCCTAAAGTGCGCTGCATACCGTCCTCCTTCTAGCCAAGAACTGGGCTTAAAAGCGCATCGCCAGGGCGAGGCCGTAAACGCCGCCCCCCACCAAAGGGGCCTCATGGCGGGTCAGGGCCAGGTCCAAGCCCAACCCCTCCAGCTCCAACCCCACCCCTAGACCAAAGCGAAGGCCCCCCTCGTACCCCACCCCCGCCCGGAGGGAAGTGGACCCTAGAGCGTACTCCACTCCCAAATGGGCGCTTGGGGCCACGCTACCGAAGGAAGCGTCCGCCCCAACCAAGAGGCCCAAGTCCTCAAAGCGGTAGGCCCCGTTCAGGAAGAAAACGGGTGCAAAAGGCCCACCGCTACGCCTGAAGGGAAAGCCTCCAGAAGGGCCATTTTGGTCTATGACGAAATAGTTCGTCCCTTCCCATACCACCAGGCCCAGCAGGTTCTGCACCCCTAGGCCCAGGGTGGCCGGCCCAAGATCCCACACCACGCCCACATCCCCCCGCAGACCATACCCTCGGTTCTGGCTAATAAAGGTTCCTTCTGCCCACAAATCCACGCCCATGGGGCTGCCGTTCTCGTTAAAAAGGGGGCGGGCCTTGGCGCTGAGCTCAGCGTATCCGAAGCCATAGAACCCCTGGCCCCGCACGCCCACGTAAAGCTGGCCCGGCAGGGCCGCCGCCCACCCCAGGGTCAGGGCCAGCCCTTGGGCGGCCCTGACGGTGGCGGAAAGGACGCAAGGCGAGGGGTCTTGACGGCAGGCCTCCAGGCCTCCCCCCGAAAGGGCCTGGGCCAGCTCTGGACTTGGGGCTACCCGCACGCTTTCAATCCCATAGAGGTATCCCAAGCGGAGGTAGGCCTCCTTCCCGCTCCACAGGGGAATCCCGAAGAGCTCGGGGAGAAGGAGCGTGGGCTCGGGCCCGGTTGCCCCGAAGCCAAAGGAAAGGTCTAAGGGGTTTCCCTGCCCGTCGGTGACCTCCAACCGGTCAGCCCGGATGCGGAACACCACCTCCTCGGGGCTCCGGGCGGGGTTCAGGAGGAAGGTGTCCAGGTGGGCGAACTGGTCGTAGAAGGCTAGGACGTCAAACCCCGTCGCAAAGGCCTGGGGATCGGTGTAGTAGGTGAAGGGGCTGGTATCCGAAAAAACAGGAAGGTAGCGCAAAAGCCCTAGAGGGAGGGCGCCCCCCATCTTTCCGAACCGGGACGGGTAAGCGGCGTAAGCCGGGTTCCGGTCCGCGGCCTCTGGCCCCGGCAGGACAAGCCCCCCCATGCCCAGGCCCCGCACCCCCTGGGCCTGGCCCAAAGAGGCCACCCCCAAGCCCATAACCCAAACCCAGGGGCCTAAGTGCCTTTGCATTAGATTCTCACCTCTATCCCTCCCAGGCTCTTGAGGGCTTGCCGCACCGCCTCCTCCAACGCATCCAGGTCGGGGTAGTGCCTCCGGGGCATCAAAGACCCCTTCACCCGCCGCCACACCGTCTCCATGGGGTTCAGATGGGGGCTGTACCTGGGCAGGTACCCCAGATGGAGGCCCCTCGCCCTCCATTCCCCCTCCCTCCCCCTCACCTCCTTCCCCCGATGAAAGGCCGCGTTGTCCAGAAAGAGCTTCAGAGGCTTCCCCAATCCCTTCGCCACCTGCCCCAAGTACGCCACCACCTCTCCCATCCGCACCGGCCCCCGCACCAGAGCAAAATGGAGCTTCCACCCCGCCCCTTCCCACACCAGATGGGCCAGCACGTTCAGCCGGCCCCGGCTACCCCAGACCCGGGGCACCCCAAGCACCTTTCCCCTCAGGCTCCAGGTGTACCCCGGGGGCAGGGTCAGGCTGAACCCCGCTTCGTCCAGATACCCCACCGCTCCCTTCCCCTCCCGGGCCCCCTTTTGGCTTCCTCTTCCTCCCTCCTGAACCGCTCCACCTCCGCCCTCTCCGGTTTCCCCGCCGGGACGTACCGGGTCCGTTTCCACACGTACCCCATGGCCCGGAGATGGCGGGAGAGGGTGCTGAGGTTCAGGTGGAGGCCGAAGCGAGCCTCCACCTCCTCCTGCAGCTGGGCCAGGGTCCAGAGCCGATCCTCCACCAGCTTTTCCCGGAGGAAGGCCTTGACCTCCTCCGTGACCTTGATGGGGGCCCCGGGGGGCTTGCGGTAGGGGAGGCCGGGGAGGCCTGCCTGGAGGTAGCGCCTGAGGACGAGGCGGACGGTGCTGCGGTCCAGGCCGAGGAAGGCGGCAATGCGGGGTGCGGTCCATCCCTGGTGGGCCAAGCGAAGAATGAGGGCCCACCTGCGGGTCTTGGGGTGGGCCCCGGGGTCTTGGGAGACCCGAAGCAATGCCACGTCTTCCTCAGGCGTCAGGTGGATACGGAGGGGAGCACCCATGAGGAGATTTTAAGGAAAACCGACTTAACTTTCTTAGGACTCTAAAAAGAAGGCTCATATGGACCTCCCCCAAACACCTTGTCTTTTCTGAGAATATCAAACCCATCCGGGAAAACCCGTGCATCTGCTCTTGACAAGCCCTGGGGAAAACCCCAAACATCAGACCATGCCCTCGCTTCAGGCCCAACTGGAAGAAGCCCGAAAGACCCTCTACGAGAGGCTGGACCGGGGGGAGGACCCCACCCCCTTCTACAACGAGGCCGTCTGGCCCCTCCTCCTGGCCCTCTGGCGGGAAGACCCCCCCGTGCGCCCCCGCTTCCAGCCCTACGAGGTGTCCATCCACACCGTGGGCACCAGCCCCGAGGCCACCATCCTGGCCATCCTGGGCACGGGGGCAGAGCGGGTCTACCTTCTCCACACGGAGGAAAGCCAAAGGTACCTGGAACGCATCCAGAGGGAAACGGGGCGGGAGGCCTACCCCATCCGGGTGGACAAGAGCGACGTGGCCCTCATCTACAAGACGGTGGCCGAGCTCCTAGGCCGGCACCGGGGGGCGCGGGTGGCCTTGGACCTCACGAGCGGCACCAAGGCCATGACCTCGGGGCTGGCCGCGGCCGCCTTCTTCCTGCAACGGATCCACTCGGAGGTTCAGGTGGTCTACGTGGACAACGAAGGGTACGACCCTCGCCTGCGCCGCCCCATACCGGGCACGGAGTACCTGGTGCGCCTCCCCAACCCCCACGAGGTCCTGGGGGACGTGGACGAGCACCTGGCCCGGAGCTTTTACCGGGAAGGGGAGTTCAAGAAGGCCTCGGCCTACTTCTACGAAACGGCCAAGAAAACGGGCCAGGAGGGCTTCCGCCTCTATGGGCACCTGGCCAAGGTCTACCAGTCTTGGAAGGATCTGGACTTTCCAAAGGCAAAAAAGGACCTGGAAACCCTTCTCAGAGATCTGGACCGGGACGCCCACCTGAACCACCCCCTAAACGCCAGGCGGAAGGACCTCGAGGCCCAGCAGAAGGGCCTCTCCGCCATCCTGGCCCTGCTGGAGAAAAAGGACCTATCGGACAAGGAGGGCGTGGCCTGGCTTGCCGCCACCCTCCTTGCGGGGTACGAGGGGGCCAAGGGGCACCTCCCCCTGGCCGCCCTCTACGCCTACCGGGCCCTGGAGCTCCTCCTGCAGCACCTGGCAGCGGGCATGGGCCTGGACCTCGAGGCGCCCCGCCCAACCCCAGAGGAGGAAGAGGCCCTCAAGGCCACCCTAAAGGCCCTCCTCCCCACGGAAGGGGAAATCCGCATCCCGGAACGCTTTGGCCTCCTCCACCTCCTGGCCTACCTCAAGGCGAAAGACCATCCTGCCTTTAGGCATCTAGACTCCAAGCGCCTCCAGGGCCTTCAGGGGGCCCTAAGGGCGCGGAACAAGGCCCTCCTCATTCACGGCCTGGAGGGCCCCAAGGAAGGGGATGTGGACCAGGTGGCCAGGCTGGCCCGGGAGCTCCTTAAGGGCCTTGGGGTGGAGGCCAAGGCGGAGCCCATCCCCCTATGACCCTGGCCGCCCTCGTTTTGGAACTGGAAGGGGAGGCCCCGCCCACCCCTTTGGGCCTCCGGGGCTTTTTCTATAGCCTTCTACGGGAGCACTTCCCCGAGCTCCACGACCAGGGGGAAAACCCCTTCAGCCTGGGCTTTGGGGGGAAGGAGGGAGCCTACTGGGCCCGCTTGGCCTTCCTCCGGGAGGACCTGTACGCCCGGCTCTCACCGGCGGTGTTTGGCCTCGAGGGGCAAAGGGTGCGCCTGGGGGCCCCCTTCCGCGTGCGCCGGGTCCTGCAGGAGGGCCACCCCTGGGCCGGGGTGAGCACCTACGCCCGCCTCTTCCAGGGCGAGCCCTCCCCCGATCTCCCCTTGCGCTTCCACAGCCCTACCTTCTTCCGCCGCAAGGGGGTGAACTATCCCCTTCCCGAGCCCCGGCTGGTGCTGGAAAGCCTTCTAAGACGCTTTTCCGCCTTTGCCCCGGTAAAGCCCCCTGAAGGGGTGCAAGCGGCCCTTCTGGAAAGGGCCACGGTGCGCTGGCTGGAGGGGCGCACCTTGGGGGTAGAAGGGGACACGGAGGCCACCGGCTTTGTAGGCCGGGTGGTCTACCACCTGCCCAGGGCCACGGAGGAGGAGGCCCTTTGGCTTACCGCCCTGGGCCGCTTCGCCTTCTATAGCGGCGTGGGGGCCAAGACCAGCCTGGGGTATGGTCGGGTGCGGGCGTTTAAACCTTCTGTAGAAAGGACGACCTCCCCGGCTTAGAAGTAAGCCGGGGAGCGCTTCGTTCCCAAGCTTGGTGGAGCGGGGGGGATTTGAACCCCCGTCCTCCCGCTTGCAAGGTCTGCCCCCTCCCCCACTTCACCCCCACCTAACCCCCCAGGAACCGTTGCCTGAAGGCAACAAACCCACTTCGGCGCTTTCGGGAACGGGAACGAAATCGCCCTCACTCCCGGCAGATAAGGGGTAGTCAAGGGGTAGTGACGGAGAAGCGTCCTGGACGGCACTTCCGGGGCCTCCTCCCCCGCCCCTCTAGGCAACAAGGGGAGATCGCTGGGGAAGCAGGTGTTCCTGTGGTATAGTTGCCTCATGACAACGCTAGACCGTGCGGAGGTGGGGGAGGCCCTGAGGCGGCGACGGAAGGAGCTGGGGCTGACCCTGGGAGACGTGGCGCGTTCCATGGGCACCTCGGACGGGTACGTGTGGAAGCTGGAGCAGGGGCTGATCAACCTGCAGAACGTGCCCTTGCCGAAGATCATAGGGCTCTTGAAGGTGCTCCGGTGGACCCCGGAGGAGTTCACCCTGGCGACCGGGGTGCCTCTCCCGGGCCTCTCGGAAAAGACGGAGGAGACGGTCCCGGGGGTTTCCCTCTACAAGGTGCCCGTCTACGGGGAGGAGGAAGTCTACGTGATCCTGGGGCTTCCGGGCCTCGCCCTGGACCCGGCGGACCTGGTGGCCCTCCGGCACGGCAAGGGGCTGTACCTCTTCCGCCGTGGAGAACCCCCTGAGCCGGGGAGGCTCTGCGTGACCGAGGGAGAAGAAGGAGCCTTCCCCGGAGAATACATGGGCCTGAACCCCAAGCGCTCCCACCTGGTGCGCACCCTGGACTGCCCCAGGGAGGTCCGGGTCTTGCCAAAGGAGTCCTGGGAGGTCCACCGGGTGGTCCTGGTGGTGGACCTGGCGTAAAGAGGCTGAAATCAGTGGGGGCAACATGAAACGCCGCTGGCCTGAGGGAACCCAGTTCAGGCTGAGGCTTCACGGAGAGGAAAGGATCGAAACCCTAGACGCCCCCAAAGGTTCCGGCAACCGCATTGGCTCGGAATCCCCGTTAGGGCAAGCCCTTCACGGCTGGCTCTCCAACCCCGGCCCCACGGTGAGCGTTCAGGTGCCCAAAAGAAAAGACCCGGTAATCTGGGAAGTTCTAGGGTTCAAGCTACCGGAAGGAGAGTGGGTAGAAAACCGCCCCGAGTTTTGGGAAGCCGTGAAACTCGCGGGACTCACGGCGATTTCTGTGGGACCGGAGAAGGTCATTCCCATCGCCGCCGAAATGCGAGCCCTTGGACTTCTGGAGGGAGAGCTCTACCCCAGAAGCTGGGATGACCTGCAACACTTGATCGAGTGGGCGCGTTCGGGACAACCCCCAGACGAAGTTGTTGAAAAAGTAGCGCCTGAGCTTGCTTACAAGCGCTATCTTGACCTCTTGAACCAAGGAGAATACCACTTTGCTCCTACAATAGCGGCTCTACTTCGGGATCGGTTGAAAAGACCGTGGGAATCTTACCACTTCGTCAAAGAGTGGAAAGACCGGATACCTCCCGAGAACCGACATAACCTCCGGGCGCTTCTCACAGCGGGGGTCGGTACCATCAATCACCTATGGAACGAGGGCTACACCTCGGATTCAAGCCTGCTCAAAGAAGGGCTTTCCTGGGGGAAAGAAGCCCTCGCCATCAAGGAAGACCCATACACCTACTGTGCCCTGCAGGCGGTCTACCGGGCCCTAAACCAGGACGAGCTGGCCGACATGTGTCTGGAGAAAGCGGAAAAACTCGGAAAACCCTGCGACCCTAGGCGCTTTATACGCCGCGTTCCGATAGCACCGACCGCAGACGAAACACCGACCGATGAAGAAGAAGGAAATACTCCGTTCTGAACCTATCTGTCCCCCCCTTCCTCGATACGCTCACGAATCTCTCTCGGGTGAGGTTGCTTGGGGTAATCCGCGTGGGTGTAGGCCATGAGGAGGTCTACCGTCTGATCTGTTTCGTTCACCAAGGCCAAAACACGCATCTGTCCGGAGGCCCCCCGAGTGTGCGGGGGGCGCAAATAGAACTTGTAGAGCTTATGTCCCTCCGGGGCCAGCCCCCCTGTCATCACCTCAGCGTCCAGTAGCGGGGAAGAAGGACCATGTCGCTCAAGGACTTCCACAAAGGAGAAGAGAACCTTCAGGAACTCCTCCCTTTGCCTGTCGCTCTTATAAAGAGACTTGGCGAGGCGCTTCAAGTCCTTGGCGAAGCTGGGCTTACGCCTAATCGTCCAGGACGAGGGCGCGGAGCTCATCCTTGGTGAGAGGAACGCTTTCCTCGGAAAGCGCCTTCCTCAAGGCTTCCCGAAAAGCGGGGTCTTCTTCCTCCAAACGGTCCATCACCCTCCGGGAAAGGAGGCTGACCGCGTGTAGGAACTCCCCCAGGTCCTCCCTGGTGACATCGCCCCGCGCCAGGGCGAAGCTCAGCTTCAGGCCCTCCCAGAGGTCCACCGCCTTGCCCCAGAGGCCTCGAGAAGGGGGTCCGCTCTCCCAGGAACGGGCCAGGACCGCGAGCTCCCGGCGCAGGTCCTGAGGTAGCTCCCCCCACCTCTCCTCCACCTCGCTCCGCAACCTCTCGGCGTAGGAGGTCAGCTCCCGAAGCTCCAAAGTACGGGCGGAAGGCAGACCACGCGCGGCCTGGCCTAGCATCCGCGCACTCTTTGCGAGCACAACGGTCGTTCCCATATCACCCCTTCCCCCCTCTCAGAGCTCCCACGCCCTAAGATGAGGTTAGGGCACCATGACGACACCCGTCAACACCTGCCATTACGGTCGTGTAAGGAATTATGTGTAAGGGTCTGTGTTTAATAGGGGGGCACACCTTAGACGGAGGAGGTGCCCCTTGGATCAGGATACCCTGCGGATCTTGCTGAGGGAAGCGGTGCGGGAGACAGTAGCCGAGGTTCTGCAGACGGTTCTGGAGCTGGACCGGACGGCCTTCTTGCAGGTGCACGGAGGCCGCAGGAACGGCTACTACCCCCGCAAGCTGGAGACCACCTTCGGCCAGGTGGACCTGAAGGTC
>NZ_KB890618.1 GCF_000373145.1 Thermus oshimai DSM 12092 | reverse complement strand
TGAGGTAGCTCTTTGAGGGTCAAGATGCTAAGGGCCCACGGTGGATGCCTTGGCACCCGAGCCGATGAAGGACGTGGCTACCTGCGATAAGCCAGGGGGAGCTGGTAGCGAGCGTGGATCCCTGGATATCCGAATGGGGGAACCCGGCCTGTGGGAACACAGGTCACCACCTTTTAGGTGGGGGGAACCTGGGGAACTGAAACATCTCAGTACCCAGAGGAGAGGAAAGAGAGATCGACTCCCTGAGTAGCGGCGAGCGAAAGGGGACGAGCCTAAACCGTCTGGTTTATCCGGGCGGGGTTGTGGGGCCCTCGTATGCCGAATCCTGAGCCTAGCCGAAGCTGTTGGGAAGCAGCGCCGTAGAGGGTGAAAGCCCCGTAGGCGAAAGGTGTAGGGATAGGTGAGGGTACCCGAGTACCCTGTGGTTCGTGGAGCCATGGGGGAATCTGGGCGGACCACCGCCTAAGGCTAAGTACTCCGGGTGACCGATAGTGGACCAGTACCGTGAGGGAAAGGTGAAAAGAACCCCGGGAGGGGAGTGAAATAGAGCCTGAAACCGTGGGCTTACAAGCAGTCGCGGCCCTTTTGTGGGGTTGCGGCGTGCCTATTGAAGCATGAGCCGGCGACTCACGGTCGCGGGCGAGCTTAAGCCGATGAGGCGGAGGCGTAGGGAAACCGAGTCCGAACAGGGCGTTTAGTCCGTGGCCGTGGACCCGAAACCGGGTGAGCTAGCCCTGGCCAGGCTGAAGCTGGGGTGAAACCCAGTGGAGGGCCGAACCGGTGGGGGATGCAAACCCCTCGGATGAGCTGGGGTTAGGAGTGAAAAGCTAACCGAACCCGGAGATAGCTGGTTCTCCCCGAAATGACTTTAGGGTCAGCCTCAGGTGCTGACTGGGGCCTGTAGAGCACTGATAGGGCTAGGGGGCCTACCAGCCTACCAAACCCTGTCAAACTCCGAAGGGTTCCAGGTGGAGCCTGGGAGTGAGGGCGCGAGCGATAACGTCCGTGTCCGAGCGCGGGAACAACCGAGACCGCCAGCTAAGGTCCCGAAGTCTGGGCTAAGTGGGAAAGGATGTGGTGCCGCAGGGACAGCCAGGAGGTTGGCTTAGAAGCAGCCATCCTTTAAAGAGTGCGTAATAGCTCACTGGTCGAGCGGTGCTGCGCCGAAAATGATCGGGGCTTAAGCCCAGCGCCGAAGCTGCGGGTCTAGGGGGGAAAACCCTCTAGGCGGTAGGGGAGCGTTCCCGATGCCGATGAAGGTCACCTGTGAGGGTGGCTGGAGGCAAGGGAAGTGCGAATGCCGGCATGAGTAACGATAAACAGGGTGAGAATCCCTGTCGCCGTAAGCCCAAGGGTTCCTACGCAATGGTCGTCAGCGTAGGGTTAGGCGGGGCCTAAGGTGAGGCCGAGAGGCGTAGCCGAAGGGCAGCCGGTTAATATTCCGGCCCTTCCCATGGGTGCGATGGGGTGACGCTTTAGGCTAGGGAGACCGGAGCCATGGCTGAGCCCGGCCAGAAGCGCAGGGTGAGGGGTAGGCAAATCCGCCCTTCGTGAGCTCTGCGTGGTGGGGAAGCCCGAGAGGGTGATAACCTCCTGAAGCCAGGGAGCCGAGAAAAGCCTCTAAGCGTAACCCATGGGAACCCGTACCGTAGACCGACACAGGTGGGCGGGTGCGAGAGCACTAAGGCGCGCGGGAGAACCCTCGCCAAGGAACTCTGCAAGTTAGCCCCGTAACTTCGGGAGAAGGGGTGCTCGCGATGAGCGAGCCGCAGTGAACAGGCTCTGGCGACTGTTTACCAAAAACACAGCTCTCTGCGAACTCGTAAGAGGAGGTATAGGGAGCGACGCTTGCCCGGTGCCGGAAGGTCAAGGGGAGGGGTGCAAGCCCTGAACCGAAGCCCCGGTGAACGGCGGCCGTAACTATAACGGTCCTAAGGTAGCGAAATTCCTTGTCGGGTAAGTTCCGACCTGCACGAAAAGCGTAACGACCGGAGCGCTGTCTCGGCGAGGGACCCGGTGAAATTGAACTGGCTGTGAAGATGCGGCCTACCCGTGGCAGGACGAAAAGACCCCGTGGAGCTTTACTGCAGCCTGGTGTTGGCTCTTGGTTGCGCCTGCGTAGGATAGGTGGGAGCCTGTGAAGCCGTCCTTTCGGGGGCGGTGGAGGCGCCGGTGAAATACCACCCTGGTGCGGCTGGGGGCCTAACCCTTGGTTGGGGGACAGCGCTTGGCGGGCAGTTTGACTGGGGCGGTCGCCTCCTAAAGGGTAACGGAGGCGCCCAAAGGTCCCCTCAGGCGGGACGGAAATCCGCTGGAGAGCGCAAGGGTAGAAGGGGGCCTGACTGTGAGGCCTGCAAGCCGAGCAGGGGCGAAAGCCGGGCCTAGTGAACCGGTGGTTCTGTGTGGAAGGGCCATCGATCAACGGATAAAAGTTACCCCGGGGATAACAGGCTGATCTCCCCCGAGCGTCCACAGCGGCGGGGAGGTTTGGCACCTCGATGTCGGCTCGTCGCATCCTGGGGCTGAAGAAGGTCCCAAGGGTTGGGCTGTTCGCCCATTAAAGCGGCACGCGAGCTGGGTTCAGAACGTCGTGAGACAGTTCGGTCTCTATCCGCCACGGGCGCAGGAGGCTTGAGGGGGGCTCTTCCTAGTACGAGAGGACCGGAAGGGACGCACCTCTGGTTTTCCAGCTGTCTCTCCAGGGGCATAAGCTGGGTAGCCATGTGCGGGAGGGATAACCGCTGAAAGCATCTAAGCGGGAAACCTGCCCCGAGATGAGGCCTCCCACGGTGTTAAGCCGGTAAGGACCCGGGAAGACGACCCGGTGGATGGGCCGGAGGTGTAAGCGCCGTGAGGCGTTGAGCTGACCGGTTCCAATGGTCCGAGGTCTTGACCCTTAATTGCAGGGATGCCACCCCAGTTTTCGGGATCTTCCGCCCCCTTTTTGGGTGGTGCG
>NZ_KB890617.1 GCF_000373145.1 Thermus oshimai DSM 12092 | reverse complement strand
TCCAGGTCGCAGGCCACGAGCCTCGCCCCTTCCTTCGCGAAAAGCTCCAGGGTGGCCCGGCCGATGCCGTGGGCCGCCCCCGTGATGAGCACCCGTTTATCCCGAAGCCGCATACCCTCACCCCACGCGCATGAAAACGCCTTTGCCCAGCACCACCTCTCCCCCATCCTCCCGCACCCAGCCCTCCACGAAGACCAGACGGTCCCCAGCCCGCACCACCCGGGCCTCGGCCACCAGAACGGGCCCCACCGTGGGCCGGAGGTAGCTCAGGGAGAGGTCCACCGTGACCACCCGGCCCCCCAGGCTGGCCGCCGCTGAACCCATGGCCGTGTCCAACAGGGAGGCCAGGATTCCACCGTGTACCTTACCCTGTCCTTGAAGGAACTCCGGCCGAACCCCGACCCTGAGCTCCGCCCGCCCTTCCCCCCGGAAAAGGGCTTCCGGGGCCAGCCACTCCAGAAAGGGATTTCTAGCCATGGCGCCTCCGCACCAGGGTAACCAGCTCCCCCTCCTGGACCACCTCACCCCTCTGGTTGAAGACTTGGACCCGCTGGACCACCACCCCCCGGTCCGGCTTAGAGGTGGGCCGCTTCTCCAGGATCTCCGTTTCCCCCCGGATGGTGTCACCGATGAAGACCGGCCTGAGGAAGCGGTAGGCGCGGATCTCCATCCAGGCGATCAGGGTGCCCTCAAAGATCCCCGTGCGCTGGCGCAGACCGGTGAGCATGGCCAGAACCAGAAGGCCGTGGGCCACCCGGGCCCCGAAGGGGCTCCCCTTGGCGTATTCGGCGTCGGTGTGGATGGGGTTGAAGTCCCCGGAAACCCCTGCGAAGTTCACCAGGTCGGCCTCCGTAACGGTGCGGGCCGGGGTGGGGAACACCTGGCCCTCCTGCAAGTCCTCAAAGTAAAGGCCCATGGGCAAACCTCCTCAAGCAAAGGGTTCAGGGGGCAGGAGGATCCGCCCCCCCTTGACCTCCAAGACCCCCAAGGGGGTCAGCCGGAGCTCCGGCAGGAAGTCGCAGGTGAGGAAGAGCAGGGTGTAGAGGACGTCGTGGAAGGGGTAGCCCCACCGGCGGGCCCAGGTCCAGAGGTCCTCCTCCACCGCCAAGGCCCCGTCAAATCCCCCTTCGGCCATGAGCCCGAAAAGGGCGAGAGGGGCCCTCCACACCACCCGCTCCCCGTGAACGGCCGCGAAGCCGCCTCCCATCCGGGCCACCTCCAGGGCTGCCCGGGCCATGGCCCCGGGGTCCCGCCCCAGGACCAGGAGGCCGGGGGCGGCGGTAAAGGTGGTGGCCAGGCCCTCCAGGCCCGGCATCAGGGCCTCCACCCAAGCCCCCACCCTCCGCTCCCCTTCCGGGTCCACCCAGAAGGCCGCCAGGGCCCCGAGGGAGGGCTCCGCGGGCCGGGTGATGACCGCGCTCTCCAGCCGCAGGCCCAGGCGGTGGTCCAGGCGGTAGCGGCCGGGGTCCCCGAAGGCCTCTGGGTTCCGGAAGGGGAGGGGCCGGGGGCCCAGGGGCCAGGGGGGAAGGGGCACGGCCATCCGCCCCTCCCGGGCCACCTCCTTCCCCCCTACGAAGACCCGTAAGGGGCGGAAGCGGTCCGGGGCCTCCAGCAGGAGGAAGTCCGCCAAGCGACCCGGAGCCAGCCCCCCGAGGAGGTGGTCCAGGCCCAGGAAGGTGGCTGGGTTGAGGGTGGCCAGGCGGAGGGCCTCCAGGGGGGAGAGGCCAGCCTCCAGGGCCGCCTCCAGAAGGGGAGGGTACCCTCCGCGGGCGTAGAAGCGGGGGGAGGCCCCATCGGTGGTGAGCATGAGCCTCGGGGAAGGGGGAAGGCCATGGAGAAGGGCAGGCAGGTCTGGGCGGAGGGAGCTGTGGCGGAGCATGACCCAAAAACCGAGCCTCAGCCGCTCCAGGACCTCCTGGGCGTTGAGCGCTTCATGGTCCGCCTCCAGGCCCGCCGCGGCCAGGGCGGCCAGACGGGGGAAGGAGGCCCCCGCCCCGTGGGCCTCCGCCCGCCGACCCAGGGCCTGGGCCCGGGCGATGCCCGCGAGGAGCCTCCTCTCCCCCTCCATCACCTGCGGCCAGGCGGTGATCTCCGCGGAAGCCAGGGTCCAAGGAGCCTCCAGGGGGGCTTCCTCAGGCCCTAGCCTCTCCTCGGGCAGGGCGGTTTGGGGGGCCAGGCGGGCGGCCCAGAAAACCCGGGCCGGGAGGTCCTGCCCCGCCAGCCACTCCTGAAAGGCCCGCGTCCCCTCTGGACCCAGGTGGAGCCGGAGGAGGAGGTCGTCGTAGACCACCGCCGTCACCCCCTGGGGCACCAGGGCCTCCAGAAGGCTTAGGGGGGTGTAGAGCACCCAGGGGTGGGCGTGGGGCTCCAGATACCCCGGGACCAAGTAAAGCCCCTCCGCTTCCAGGACCCGGGTCCCCTCCCCTATCCGGGGGAAGCGCGGACCCACGTAGGCGATCCGGCCTAAGGCCACCTCCAGGTTGGCCTGGAACCAGGCCCCCCCGTACACGTCCGCAACCCAGGCCCCCCGGACCACCAGTTCCGGGGAAGCTTCCCCCCGGGTCACCGCCAGGAGACAGGCTCGCTCTTCTGGACTAAGGAGGAGGTGGGCCGCCGGGCTAGCCATCCTGGGGGACCTCCACGCGGTAGACCTGCCGGGCATTCCGGTGGAGGATCCCCTCCAGGACCTCCGGGTCTAGGCCCAGATCGAAGAGGGCCTCGGCCTGGGCGCGGACCCCCCGAACCCCCGGCCAGTCGGTGCCGAAGATCATCTTCCGGGCCAACCTTTCCAGGTCGAACCCCCGGTAGAGCTCAGGCAACCGCCTAGGAGAAAGCCCCGAGAGCTCAATCCAGACGTTGGGGTAGACCAGGGCCAGGGTGGCCGCCGCCTGGTACCACCAGCCCCGCCCCCCGTGGGCCAAGACCACCTTGAGGTCCGGGAAGGCCCGCAGGACCTCCTCCACCAAGCTGGGGTCCCCATAGGCGTTGACGCTGCCCGGGAAGGCGCTCACCCCGGTGTGGAAGACCACCGGCAGCCCCTGGGCCTGGCAGATCCAGTAGGCGGGGAACAGCTCGGGGTGGGTGGGGGGAAACCCCCCGTGGACGGGGTGGAGCTTGAGCCCCACGGCACCCGCCTCCAGCTGGCGCTCCAGGTGGACCGCCAGGGGGTAGTGGAGGTGGGGGTTGAGGTTGGCCAGAAAGCGGAACCGGCGGGGGTTGTGCCGCAGGAGGGGCTGGAGCTCCTCGTAAGGGTGGACCCCCACCGTACGGGGGCTGTACTCGGGGAGGAGAAGGACCACATCCACCCCCTCGGCCTCAAAGTAGCGGTCCAAGGCCTCGGGCAGGGGGCACCCCTCCCCATCGTAGAGGGCCTCTAGGGGAACCCCCTGACCGTAGCGGCGAAACCATTCAAACCAGGCCGGGGGGAGCCGGTCCAGCCGGGGCACGTGCACGTGGGCGTCGATGAGGGGGAAGCCCCGGATCATGCCATGCCCTCCACCACCACGGCGATGCCCTGGCCCACGCCGATGCACATGGTGGCGAGGCCGAAGGGGGCCTTGCGCCTTTGCATCTCGTGGACCAGGGTGG
>NZ_KB890616.1 GCF_000373145.1 Thermus oshimai DSM 12092 | reverse complement strand
CAAGGTGCTTTGGCCGTACCTGCGGAGCACCAACCTGATGGAGCGGTTTATCCGGGAGCTACGGCGGGGGACGAAGGTGCGGGACCACAAGTTTCCTAAGGAAGAGGCGGTGTACAAGCTTCTTTACCTGGAGTCGGAGAGGCAGGAAGGGAGGTGGGCAGAACGGAAACTAAAGGGGTTCTCGGAGGTGAAGGAGGTGCTGGAGAAGATGCTTCAGGAGCGGTATGCCCCCCGTACACAGACTCTTACACATAACTCTTGACACGACCAAGTAGGCGGTTTCCCTCTGAAACTCCAAGAGCTTCTGGTAGGCAGCTTCGGGCGTCACGGGGTAATCCTACACCACCCCCTTCAAAAGACTGTGAAGGCCAGGCTACCCCCGTAGAATGCCCGTATGTGGTCCCTCTTCGCCCTGCTTTTGGGCCTTGTGGTGGGGTCTTTCTTAAACGTGGTGATCCACCGTATCCCCCGGAAGGAGTCCATCGTTTTCCCTCCCTCCCGCTGCCCCCACTGCGGCCACCCTTTGGGCCCCCTAGACCTCGTCCCCATCCTCTCCTACCTCCTCCTTAAGGGGCGGTGCCGCTACTGCCGAAGCCCCATCTCCCCCCGCTACCCCCTGGTGGAGGCCCTGACCGGGGGGCTTTTTCTCCTGGCCAGCCGCTTTTATCCCCCAGGGGTGGAGGCCCTCCTGGTTTTCGCCTTCCTGGCCTTTTTGGTGGCCCTCTCCTTCCTGGACCTGGACACCTTTGAGCTTCCCGATACCCTCACCTATGGCCTCCTCTTCCTAGGGCTCCTTTCCGCCTACCTCCTTTCCTTCCCCCGACCCTTTGCCGAGGCCCTGGACGGGGCCTTGATCGCCGCCGGGGTCCTGGGGCTGGTGGCAGGGTACGGAGGGCTTTTCCTGAGGCGCTTCCGCGAGGCCAGGGCGGAGGTGCCCGTGGGACCCCACCAGGTGCACATGGCAGCCCTTTTCGGTGCCCTCCTGGGCCCGGGGGTGGGCATGGCCCTGGCCTTCCTCACCTGGGCCCTTTCGGGGCGCACGGGAAAACCCGTGGTGCTTCCCGACCGGATAACCCTTCCCCTCCTGCTCCTGGCCTGGATCCTGGCCCCCTACCTGGGAGCCGACCTCCTCAGCACCTTGAAAGGGTCCTTCCTGGCGGCAGGGGGGTTGGCCCTGGCGGGAGGGCTTTACTGGGCCTTCAAGCCCCAAGGGGAAACGGAGGAAGAGCCCATAGCCATGGGCTACGGGGACGTGAAGCTCCTTGGGGCCCTTGGGGCCTGGCTTGGGCTTTATAGCCTTCTCGCCCTTTTCCTGGGGGTGCTCTTCGGGGCCCTGGTTGGCCTGGCCTTCCGGCAACGGAAAATCCCCTTCGGCCCCTACCTGGCCCTGGGGGGGATTGTGGCTTTCTTCTACGGGGAAGCCTTGTGGCGGGCCTATCTGGCCTGGCTCGGGCTATAGTTAAGGGGATGCCGCTGGACCTCTCTCCCATCCTGGCCCAAAGGCGGAGCGTGCGCCGCTTCAAACCGATGCCCATCCCTGAAGGAGACCTGGAAAAGCTCCTCTTCGCCCTGCAAAGAGCCCCCACCGACGCCAGCGCCCAGCTGTATAGCGCCATCCGGGTCACGGACCCCGGGCTCAGGGACAAGGTGGCCCAGCTTTCCGGTAACCAGGAGCACATCCGCCAGGCAGCGGAGTTCTTCGTTTTCCTGGCGGACGTCCATCGCTTGGAAAGGCTTCTCGCCCACCGGGGGGAAAGGATGGCCTTCTGGCCCAGAACCGCCTTGCACTTTGCCCTCTTGGATGCAGGGCTTGCCGCCAGCTACCTGGCCCTTACCGCCGAGGCCCTGGGCTACGGGGTCTGCTTCATCGGAGGGGTGCTGAACGGGGTGGAGGAGCTCATCAACCTCCTGGAGCTTCCCAGAGGGGTCATCCCCGCGGTGGGCCTGGCGGTGGGCGTTCCGGATGAGGAAGGCCCCCCCAGGCCCCGGCTTCCCAGGAGCCTGGTGGTGCACGAAAACCGGTACCGGCCCTACAGCCCGGAGGACCTCGAGGCCGCCTTCCAGGCCATGGCCCCCTACAGCCGGGTGGGGGACTGGGGAAGGGTCCTGAGGCGGTACTTCGCCCAAGGGGGAACCATGGAGGAAAGGGAGACTTCCTACGGCCGGGCCCTGGCCCGGCAGGGCCTGGACCCGGACCTACCTCCCGGGGCCCCCTTCTACTCCCTGGGCGCCCTGCTGGCGGAGGCCCTGGGGGAAGCCCGGGCCGTGCTCTTCCGCAAGGGGGAGGCCTGGCTGGAGCGGGAAACCGAAGCCTTCCGAGGGGAAGGAAGCCCAGGGGAGGCCCTCCTCACCGCCTTGAGGAAGGCCCGAGGGGAGATGAAGGACTGGCCCTGAACCCCGGCGCAGCCTATCTCAAGGCCTCCTGCACCACCCGCCGGGCACCCCGGTAGGCCTTCTGGTAGAAGGGAGCCTCGAGGCTCTCGATCACCACCCGGCTCCCGTAGCTGCTGGCGTGGGCGAAGACCCCCCGGCCCAGGTAGAGGCCCACGTGGTCTATATCCTTTCCCCCAAAGCTGAAGAAGACCAGGTCCCCCGGGCGCAAGGACTCGGCGGCGGGAAAGGCCTGAAACTGCTCCCGGGTGGTGCGGGGTAGGGCTATGCCCAGCTCGGCGTAGACCTGGGCTACAAAGGCTGAGCAGTCCAGGGAGGTGGGCGAGTTAGCCCCGTACTTGTAGGGCACCCCCAGGTAGCGGAGGACGATCTTGAGAAGCGGGCTTTCCGGGTCGTAATCCTCGCCCACCGCCGGGGGGGATTCCCCCGGGTCACGGGCATGGCCTCCACCCTGGGACGAGGGAGGGGATTCCGGGGAGGCTTTTCCCCTGGATCCATCCTCCCCCCTGGGGGCCGGGATCCTCAGGGTCTGGCCCACCTTAAGCCCCGGCGTGGAAAGCCCGTTGAGGCGCATGAGCTCTTCCACCGTGGTGCCGTAGCGGCGCGCCAGGGAGAAAAGGGTATCCCCGGGGGCCACCACGTGGATGCGCTCCCCCCCTTGGGGAAGCCTGAGCACCTGCCCCGGCTGGATGAGGAAGGTATCCAGACCATTGAGGCGCATGAGCTCCTCCACCGTGGTGCCGTAGCGCCGGGCGATGGAGAACAGGGTATCCCCTGGGGCCACGGTGTGCGATAGGGCAGGCCCTTCCAAAGAGCCCCCTTGGGGAGAGCTCACCTGGGCCAGGGTCCAGGGGAAAAGCAAACATAGGACCGCCAGGGCCAACCTGCGGGGCATGGCCCCATTCTACAGGAGGAAGCGCCCCTGAACCCGGACAGACACATGTGAGACTGGACGAGTAAAAATGTGGGGACCACTCCAAGAGAGAGGGGGTCCCCACGGATGCAGCTTACCACGGTTGGCAAAGAGGTTTTGCGGGGAGCGCGGAAGGCCCGGGAACTCCAAGGTCAGCCCGAAGGGCTACCTTGAGGCCGGGGCCGGCGATCCCACGGTTCAGGACCGCTTACGGAAGCTCAAACAGGTGGAGGCGCTCAGGAAATACCGGGTGGGCTGGCCCGAGATCCAGGAGCTTTTGGGGATCAGCCGGGCCACCTATTACCGCTGGCGGAAACGCCTCAAGGAAGAGGGCCTTGCCGGTCTTAAGCCTCGGTCAAGACGTCCGCTTTGGGGCCCCTACCCCAAATGAACCGCAGCGCTTGTGGCGGAGGATTTACTGGTCTTCCGATCTGCTGATCCGGGTGGAAGCCCTAAGGAAGGAGAACCCCACCTGGGGCCGCTGGCCGATTTGGCTGACCCTAAGGAAGGAGGGCTTTGCGGTGAGCGAGCGCACCGTGGGGCGGATCCTGGCCTACCTGGAAGCACACGGCCGCGTGGAAAGCGTAGCCGCCTTTCTGGCCCAGGCCCGGCGGGGGAAGGGGGGGCGAAGACCCAGGAGGCCCTATGCGCAAAGGAAGCCCAAGGGATACGAGGTGGGTCACCCTGGCGACCTTATCCAGGTGGATACCCTCACCGTGACCCTGGGCCCTGGGGAGAGGATCCAGCACTTCTCGGCCGTCGACCTCTTCACCCGTTTCTCCCTTGCGGAAGTCCACACCCGAGCCACGGCCAACCTGGCAACCAGCTTTCTTGCCCGCCTGATGGTGCGAGCGCCTTTTCCTATCCGTGCGGTGGTCGTGTAAGGAATTATGTGTAAGGGTCTGTGTTTAATAGGGGGGCACACCTTAGACGGAGGAGGTGCCCCTTGGATCAGGATACCCTGCGGATCTTGCTGAGGGAAGCGGTGCGGGAGACAGTAGCCGAGGTTCTGCAGACGGTTCTGGAGCTGGACCGGACGGCCTTCTTGCAGGTGCACGGAGGCCGCAGGAACGGCTACTACCCCCGCAAGCTGGAGACCACCTTCGGCCAGGTGGACCTGAAGGTCCCTAGGGATCGGGAATCTCGGTATTACCCGGCTTTCCTTAA
>NZ_KB890615.1 GCF_000373145.1 Thermus oshimai DSM 12092 | reverse complement strand
CTTTGGCGAGGTCTTGGCCTTGCAAAAGGAGAAAGATGGCGAGGGTTAGGAGCTCGGCCAGGGTAGCCTTCTGGTGCTTTTGCTTTGGGGGGAGCTTGAAGTCCTGAGCTTGCAAGGCCTTGAGTTCGTCATCCACCCAAATGTAGGTAGCCACCAGAAGGGTTTCCGCGTCAAGATAGTAAAGGGGGTGCTCACGATCTTGCTGCATGGCACCCCCTCTTTTTTCACACCCCAGGGGTTGGGGTCAAGTAGCACACGAAGGAATCTAAGGTCTCTTTCTAGAGCTAAGCCCAAACCCCATTTGCCGCAAACCCCCTAATTTAGTTTGTTCAGTCTCACCTCCTTCTCAGTTTCACCCCCTTTCTTCTCAGTTTCACCTCCTTTAGAAGCTTGCGGAGCTAGCGGAGCCTGGCCACTTCTTCCTCATCAACTAGGCCATAGCTATTCCCAAAGGAGGTGCGCACAAAAGTGAGAACCGCGGCGACCTCCCGGTTGGTGAGGTTGGCGGCAACCGGAGGCATATAGCCCAGGCCTTTAGTAACGGCCTCAACCAAGAAAGAAACATCCTGGAGGCGAGTATTGTTCTGCAAAGTTGGCCCAACCCCTCCTTGGCCCTGGGCACCGTGGCAAGAAGCGCAAACGCGAGTAAACAAAGTCTCGCCCTCAGCCTTGAGTTGGGCTAAGAGGGCATCCGTCTGAGCTCCAGCAGGTTGCTGGTCTGTCGAAGGCTTTAGGGCTTCACCTTTCGGGGAAACCAAGAACCAGACCCCGCCCACCCCCTGGCCCAAGACGTCCCCCGGCTTCTGGTCGCGGACGAAGTAGTAAAGCGGCCAGCCGTTATAGGTCACCTGAAGGCTTCCATCCCGGCGCTTGGCAACGCCCAGCAGGTTAGGGGCCACCCCCTTGCCGGCCACCGCTTTTTCCTTAACCAAAAGGGGTGGCCAAGTCTGGGCGCACTGGTCGTAGCAGGTAGGGGTGTTCTGGCTATCCTGGGTGTACAGATACAAACTCCGCCCCTGACCATCGGTCAGATAAGCCCCCAAGGCAGGGTGCTCCGAGGTCTGCACCCCCACCTGGACCTCCTGCATAAGAACCAGGCTCCCAAGGAAGAGGGCTAGGGCCAGGGATAGCTTCGCTTTAGCTTTCATGGCTTCCCAATCCTCAGCCTGCCACCGGTTGTCCATCCCAAAAGGGTTTAGGGTTACTTTTTGCCCACTACTCCCGTTCAGGGTAACCCCGGCTTGAGGAAGTGGAGGCGTTCAAGGTGGAGAGGGAACCGAAAAGAGGCTGGCTCCCTGGAATAAGGGCAGCTCCACCCCAGCTTAAGCCGACACACCCAGAAATCGCTGAAAAGGGCGTTCGGAATGTGGGATTCCCTGTGGTCGGCTCCATGCTGGACAGCAGCTTAGGTGGAGCGGGAAGCGTGGGACCAGAAAGCGCTCGGCTTGGGGATGCGCCTTTGGGCGGGGTAGTCCATGTAGCAAAGCCCGACCCTCCAAAACCTCCTCCCCCTGCCATACCTCCTCGTAGGCCGCCCCGTTTTCCTTCACGTAGAGGGGCCAGGGAACCAGGGCCCCCATGGCGTTCACCGCCCCCACCCAGGTGGTGCCGAGCTGGGTGAGGTCCGGCCCCACCCCGCTGGTGGCCGCGGCGGTGATTCGGGTCCAGGCCACGCCCCAGTCCAGGGCGGTGACTTGACCTCCACCCCCTTGTCCCGCTCAAAGGGGGCCACCAAGGCCTTGAAGTCCTCGACGGCGTTGGGGGTGTTGGGCATGATCCAGGCCTCCAGGGTGGGCCGCTGGGCCAAGGCGGCCAGGGCCAGGGGAAGAGCAGGCCAGGGCCAGGGGAAGAGCAGGGTTGAAAGCGCTTTTTAAGTTTTGCAAGTCTTTAAAGGGGAGGCCCCTACCCCGACCGCACCCCGGCGGCCATACGGGCTAAGTCCGCGCCAGGAGCCAGAGGTTAAGGAGGACCACCCCACCGGCACTCCCCCAGGCCAGGAGGGCCACGAGGGGGCGGTTGGCGAAGCCCCCCATGAGGTCCCTCCGCCCTGTGAGGTGGGCCAAGGGGAAGAGGACGAAGGGCAGGGCGAAGGAGAGGACCACCTGGGAGAGGACGATGAGCCCCATGGCGGGGAGGCCCAGGGTAAGGGCCAGACTGGCGGGGAGCATGGCGGCAAGGCGGACCAGGAGCCGGATTCTGGCTCCCTGGGCCCGCCCTCCGAGGAAGCCCTCCACCACCCGCTGGGCGGCCAGGGTCCCCGTGGTGGAGCTCGCGAGGCCGCTGGCCAGGAGGGCTAGGGCGAAGGCCAAGGCGGCCAGGGGTCCGAGAAGGGGGGTGAGGGTGCGGTAGGCCTCGGCCAGGTCGGCGATGACCAGGCCCTCGGCGTGGAAGACGGCAGCGGCCACCACCAGGATGGCCCCGTTGACAAGCCAAGCCCCCCCGAGGCCAAGAATCGTGTCCAGGAAGGCGTAGCGGTAGACCGTCTCCCTGGGGGCCAAGCCCAGCCGGGTCTTGACCTGGGCGGAGTGGAGGAAGAAGTTGTGGGGCATGACCGTGGCCCCGAGGATCCCTAGGGCCAGGTAGAGGGCCCCGGGGTGGGCCAGAGTGGGGTCCGGCAGGAAGGCGTGGCGGAGGAGGGCCAGGGGCTCGGGCCGGGCCAGGGCCACCTCGAGGACGTAGGCCCCGGCCACGAGGGCCACGAAGCCCAGGACGACGAGCTCCAGGGCCCTGAACCCAAACCGTTCCAGGTAGAGGATGAGGAGGACGTCCAGCGCCGTAAGCCAGGCGGCAAGGACCAGGGGCAGGCCGAGGAGGAGGTTTAAGGCCACGGCCACCCCCATGAACTCCGCCAGGTCCGTGGCCACCATGGCCACCAGGGCCACCGCAAAGAGGAGGGGCCAGGCCCGGTAGCGGGCCCGCATGTGCTCCGCCAGGTCCTGTCCCGTGGCCACCCCCAGCTTGGCCGCCAGGGCCTGGAGGAACATGGCCAGGATGCTGGAGAGGGTAACCACGAAGAGGAGGGAGAAGCCGAAACGGCTGCCGGCCTCGAGGCTGGTGGCCCAGTTCCCGGGGTCCATGTAGCCCACGGAGACCAGGAAGGCCGGGCCCAGGTAGCGGAGGAGGGGCTTGCGAGACCTCACCCTCTTATTTTAGGCATACCTAAAAAGGAGCTCACGCCGAAACCCCCAAAGGGACTAGGAGGGCTCCTCCTCAAAGGTCTAGGATGAGGAGGCGATGCCCCGCCTGCGCTTAGCCCTCTTCGTTCTCCCCTTTGCCCCTCCCTACCCACCCCTAGGAGGACGTTTCCTCGCCACGCCCCGGGGATTTCATCCTCCCTTCAGGTTTGAGGGGAGTATTCTAAGGCTATGAAAAAAGCGGGGCTGCTTTTGACGGGTTTCCTGGCGTTGGGGTTGGCCTTGGCCCAGGCGGATGGGGCGAAGGTCTACGGCCAGTACTGCGCCACCTGCCACCAGGCCAAAGGGCAGGGGATGCCGGGCGCCTTTCCCCCCCTTGCAGGCCATGTTCCGGAGATCCTGGCCAAGAAGGACGGGCGCGACTACCTGATCCGGGTCGTCCTCTACGGCCTCCAGGGGGAAATCCAGGTCAAGGGGGCAAAGTACAACGGGGCCATGCCCAGCTGGGCCCAGCTCAAGGACGAGGAGATCGCCGCCGTCCTCAACTACATCGCCACCGCCTGGGGCAACAAGACCCCCCAGGGCTTCAAGCCCTACACCCCCGCGGAGGTCAAGGCCGCCCGGGCTAAGACCCTCACCGGCCAGCAGGTCTTCGCTTTGAGGAAGCAGCTCGGCCTTTGAAACCCTGTGCGCACGGTCCTTCTTCTGGAGGACGACCCCGCTTTGGGCCGCTCCCTGGTGGAGGCCCTCCCGGGGTTTGGCTTCCGGGTCCTCTGGGCCCAGGGGGTAGAGGAGGCCTGGAACCTCCTCTTCGCCCAGGCCCCCCAGGCTTTGGTCCTGGACGTGCGGCTTAGGGAAGGGGAAGAAGCAGGCTTCACCTTCACCGCCAGTGGGGGGTGCGTTCCCGGTAGCGGGCGGCCAGGTACTCCGTTATTTTCTCCTCCAGCACCTTCTCGATCACCGCCTTCACCCCTTCCCGGATGCGCCGGCTTACCCCCACTTGGTCAACCTTCCAAGCTTCAGCTTAAGGTCATATAAACCACTAGCTCAATCTCTTCCTCTTTTATGGGCTCACCAACGGACACCAAAGGCTCTTGATTCTCTTGAAGTTGATAATCCTCTACAAACTTCAATAGCGGTCGTGTCAAGAGTTATGTGTAAGAGTCTGTGTACGGGGGGCATACCGCTCCTGAAGCATCTTCTCCAGCACCTCCTTCACCTCCGAGAACCCCTTTAGTTTCCGTTCTGCCCACCTCCCTTCCTGCCTCTCCGACTCCAGGTAAAGAAGCTTGTACACCGCCTCTTCCTTAGGAAACTTGTGGTCCCGCACCTTCGTCCCCCGCCGTAGCTCCCGGATAAACCGCTCCATC
>NZ_KB890613.1 GCF_000373145.1 Thermus oshimai DSM 12092 | reverse complement strand
GGGGGCGGCCCACGGCATCGGCCGGGCCACCCTGGAGCTTTTCGCGAAGGAAGGGGCGAGGCTCGTGGCCTGCGACCTGGAGGAGGGCCCCCTCCGGGAGGCGGCGGAAGGGGTGGGGGCCCTGGCCATTCCCATGGACGTGGCCGACCCCCGCTCGGTGGAGGAGGGGTTCGGGAAGGCCCTGGAGGCTTTGGGGGGTTTGGACGGGGTGGTGCACTACGCGGGGATCACCCGGGACAACTTCCACTGGAAGATGCCCCTGGAGGACTGGGAGGCGGTGCTCCGGGTGAACCTTACGGGGAGCTTCCTGGTGGCCAGGGCGGCCAGCGCGGCCATGCGGGAGAGGAACCCTGGGAGCATCGTGCTTACCGCAAGCCGGGTGTACCTGGGGAACCTGGGGCAGGCGAACTACGCGGCTTCCAAGGCGGGGGTGGTGGGGCTTACGCGGACCCTAGCGTTGGAGCTGGGGCGGTACGGGATCCGGGTGAACGCGTTGGCGCCGGGGTTTATTGAGACGCGGATGACGGCCAAGGTGCCGGAGAAGGTGCGGGAGAAGGCCATCCAGGCCACGCCTTTGGGGCGGGTGGGGGAGCCCATAGAGGTGGCCTACGCGGCGCTTTTCCTGGTCTCGGACGAGTCCCGCTTCATCACCGGGCAGGTGCTCTTCGTGGATGGGGGGCGCACGGTCGGCGTAGCCCCCGCTTGAAGGAGGGGAAGGGAATGCCCTTTTTGGAAGTGACCTGGTCCGAATACCGTCACACCATCGAGTACGCCTGGGTTAATCCCGAGGCCCCGGGACCCCTTTGGGTCTTCCTCCACGAGGGCCTAGGCTCTGTGGCCCTTTGGCGGGGCTTCCCCGAGGAGCTCTGCCGGGCCCTGGGGGTCCGGGGGTTGGTCTTCTCCCGCTGGGGGTACGGCCGCTCCAGCCCCCGTCCTCCCGAGGAGCGGTGGGGCCCGGACTTCATGCACCGCCAGGCCCAGGAGTTCCTCCCGGCCTTCTTCCAGGCCCTGGACCTAGGTGGGGAGCCCCTTTGGTTCTACGGGCACAGCGACGGAGGCTCCATCGCCCTCATCTACGCCGCCACCTTCCCGGAGGCCGTGGGGGGCCTGGTGGCGGTGGCCCCCCACGTGTTCGTGGAGGAGGTCACCCTGGAGAGCATCCGTAGGGCCCGAACCAACTACCTTTCCGGGGATCTGAGGGCCCGTCTAGCCCGCTACCACCAGGACCCGGATTCCGCCTTTTTCGGCTGGAACGAGGCCTGGCTGGATCCTCGCTTCCGCGCCTGGGACATCCGCGACCTCCTCCCCCAAATCCGGGCCCCCATTTTAGCGATCCAGTGCTACGGGGACGAGTACGGGACCATGGCCCAGATCGAGGAGATAGCCCGCTTAGCTCCACGGGTGGAGCTCTGCCGCCTAGAGGGGTGTGGCCACAGCCCCCATCGGGACAGGCCCGAGGCGGTTATAGAGGTCGTAAAGGGCTTTTTCCGCCGCTGCACCGGTCTGGAAGACGGAAACTTCCGCGGAGTTGGTTAGGGGTTTGGGCTGTGCAGGGGGTGGGTTACCCCCTCTGGCCGGCACCTTCTTCCTCCTCCCTCTTCCCGCTCCCCGGGGCTGGACAAACTCCAAAAAGCGGACCGCAACGCGGACCGCAACCCGGCCTGAATGGGGCTGAATCCAGGGGAGTGGGACTGGAAGAAAACCCCTTAAATAAGGGCTAAACCGCAACTTTAAGAAAGGGAAGGAATCCAGGGAAACCTCCTTGGAGAAGCGGGAGGTCTTCCGGGCCCCTCAGGGAGGGTGGCGGCCCATCCTGGCCGTCATGGAACGGGAAGGGGTGGACTCTAGGGGAAAGGGGGCTTCCCTTCTCACCATGGCGTACACAGCCCACCTGGGAGAGGTGAGCGCTATCCTCGCGGTCTACGAACGCAAGGGCCTCGAGGCCGCCCTCCAACTCGCCGACCGCCTCCTCGAAACCCGCACCCTGGCCTTCAAGTACGGCCTCCACGAGGTCTCCGGCCCTAGGGCCAGAAAGGGATAAAATTTACCGGGGGTCCCTATGATCGTCTTGTTCTGGCCCAGTTTCTTGGGGCTTCTCGGTTTGGCCGCCGTCCTCGGAAACCGGGACGCGCAGATCTTCCTTCTGACCATCGCCGTCCTCTGGCTTCTCTACACTTACCGGGAGCCCCTTTTGAGGTTTGCCTCCGGGGTGCGCATTCCCCCTATCTTCGCCGGAGGTCCCTTCTTCCTTTTGAGGCGGCTCTTTGCCGTCTTTCTCATGCTTTCCGGGCTAGCGCTCTCGGGAACCGCGCTTCTTTACATCGTCCTTACCGCCATCAACCTTCTTTGGGGAAAGGGGTTTGCTCCGGGAGATCCGTCCCTCCTCACCGTGGCCCTCGTGGGAGGCATCGGGGTTCTCGCGGGGCTCTATGGCCTAGACCTGTACCGCCGTCCTCCCATCCGGGTTCATGGACACGGAAGGCCCGTGGTGGTCAAGAAGACGGTGAGCGGCGGTACCGAAGCGGTGGACTTCACCGCCCTGGAGGAGGCCCTGAAGCGGAGGGTCATCGGCCAGGACCACGCGGTGGAAGCCGTGGTCAGGGGCCTCAAGCGGAAGGCGGCGGGGCTTTCCCGGAAGGAAAAGCCCTTTTCCGTCATGCTCGCCGGGCCCACCGGGACCGGGAAGACGGAGCTCGCCAAGGCCCTGGCGGATGCCCTGGGCCGCCCCCTGATCCGCTACGACATGAACCAGTACGGCCAGGACCACACCGTGGCCGCCCTGGTGGGCTCCCCGCCCGGGTACGTGGGCTCCGACCGCCCGGGGAGGCTTTACGAAGACCTGGCCCGCCACCCCAAGGGGGTCTTCCTCTTCGACGAGATGGAGAAGGCCCACCCCGCGGTCTTAGACCCCCTCCTCCAGCTCCTGGACGAGGGGCGGTTCCAGGAGCTCTCCAAGGGGCTGGTGGCCTCCGCCCCGGAGGCCATCCTCCTCTTCACCACCAACCTCCTGGCCCGGGAGGCCTTCGAGGGGAGAGGGGAGATGCCCGACCACCTCCTCCGGGGCCACCTGGTGGGGTTGGGCCTCCGGCCCGAGTTCGTGAACCGCCTGGACACGGTGGTAGCCTTCCGCCCCTTCGACCAGAAGACCCTTCGCGGGATCGCCGAACGACACCTTCGGGGCTACCTGGAGAACTGGAGACGGCAGGCCGGACTGGCCTACCTGGAGGTGAAGGTGGACGATGGCGTGTACGACCTCCTCCTCTCCCGGGTGGACGCCCGCTTCGGGGCCCGGGACCTCCAGCGGGCCATCGAGTCCCTGGTGGCCGATCCCCTGGCCGAGGCCTACCTCGCCTACAAGGGAAGGCCAGGACGGCTGGAGATCTCCAGAGAAGGGGAAGACCTCCTCATCCGGTTGGAGTAAAACACGGGGCGGGCTAAAGCCCGCCCCAGACCAAGAGAAAAAAGAAGGCTACTTCCTCAAAGGCAACACAAACCCGAGGTTCCAAAGAAACCCCACGGCGTGCCCGTGCCCGGCGATGACGAAGGCCACCGGGTAGGCCACCGTGGGGTCAAAACCCAACCGCGAGAGGAACACCACCTTCAGGGAAAGAAGGCCAAAGTCCACCAGAAAAATCCCCCAAGGGGACCAGGAGAGCGCCCGGGCGTAGAGCGGGTTGCCCTCCCGGTACCCCCGGCGTAGCCCCTCCAGGGTAGTCCAGGTGTCTCCAAGGGCGCTCACCCCGTAGTAGACCAGGGCGTAGAGCCACGCTTTCCGGAACACCTCGGGACTCCCGAGGGCCAACGCCAGCGTGTATACCGTCAAGACCCCGATCAGAAGGAAGGGCATCCCCTTTCACCCCCTAAGAAAAACGCCCGGGGTTCCCCCCGGACGACCATGAAGGCCGAGAGGTGGTCCTAAGACCCCTGTTCGGCGGCTTCAGTATATCACAACCACGAGATAAGTAAACCCCACCTTTCACAACTGACATGGTATAATGGACACGCCATGAAAGCAGAGAGGTGGACCAAGGGGATCCGGCAGACCCTCGGGAGGGAGCCCAGGACTCCCGAGGAGGCTCTTAGGGCTCTGGGCGCCTTCCTCCGTGCCAACCCCACGGAGAAGGGGGAGTTTTTGAGGGAGGCCCACGAGGTCTGGGTGAGGGGGATCTCGTGGGAGATCCGGGACCGCTCTCCGGTGGCGGTGGTGGTCCTCGTCGCCCTGGAGGAGGCCACCCGGAGGCTCGCGGAACGCCACGGGTGGAAGCGGAAGCGGGAGGATAAACCTGCCATCCGGGTTACCGGGGACGACGTGTGGAGCCAGCGCATTCGCGTTAGGGTCGTTTCTAATCCCCGGGGAGAGGGAGTTGACTTCTGGTTTAGCGGGGAGATAAACCAGAAGGTCCTCTGGGCGGCGGCGTTTGCCGTAGCTCAGGGGAAGCAGATATGCGTGGCGGTGCCTTCTTCCCGGATCGGGGAGAAGGTCAAGCGCATGATCGCCACCCGGGCCGCTAGGGTAGCGAAGCAAAGCGGGGACAAATATCTCACCCCCTGGGGGAAGGAAATCCCCCTTCTTCCCGGGGACAGGTGGGAGCACCCCGACTGGGACGAGCCCCGGATCGCCGAAGCGGTCCGGGCGCTTCGGGAGATTCTGGGAGAGTTAGAGGAGGACACCGAACCTGAAGGAGACCGTGGTCCTTGGGCTCACCAGACCCGGTTGCCCACCTGGGCGATCCGGGCAATTCTGGAGAACCAGGGGGAGGACCTGGAGGGGGTAGGGTGGGAGTACCTCCACCTCCTCGAGCGGGAGGCCCTGGAAGCCTTGGACTCCCTCACTCTCAACGCCGATGTCTACTACGAGGGAGATCTGAGGAGTCTTCTGGGGCACACCCCGCGCTCCCGGGGTGTCCAACCCTGGTTCGCCAAGTGGGTGAGGGGAGTCCCTACCTACGGGGAAGTCCTCCAGGACTGGAAGGACTTCCTCGAGGTCAGGGAGACCAAGAAGGGGGATAAGGAGATCTGGTACTGGGGGAAGATGGCGAAAAACCTGGCCCCCACCATCGCCCACAGGGGTCGTGTAAGGAATTATGTGTAAGGGTCTGTGTTTAATAGGGGGGCACACCTTAGACGGAGGAGGTGCCCCTTGGATCAGGATACCCTGCGGATCTTGCTGAGGGAAGCGGTGCGGGAGACAGTAGCCGAGGTTCTGCAGACGGTTCTGGAGCTGGACCGGACGGCCTTCTTGCAGGTGCACGGAGGCCGCAGGAACGGCTACTACCCCCGCAAGCTGGAGACCACCTTCGGCCAGGTGGACCTGAAGGTCCCTAGGGATCGGGAATCTCGGTATTACCCGGCTTTCCTTAAGCCCT